>JAKAGC010000385.1 GCA_021817755.1 Acidobacteriota bacterium
CCGAAGCAGATTTACACAAAAGAGCGGAAAAATTATCTTCACTAATTTGGTATGTTCTTCTTGTAGTTGCTGTTCTATTCCTGGGTTTTACTTATACCGCAACTCACCTTTATGATAACTTCTTCAAATATCCGATATGGTTTATCGTCCCGGTAATCGGCGTTTTGGGGTTAATCGATTCCAAGATACACCTTATAAAGAAACAGTATTTCTTATCATTTATTGGTTCATGTATTACGGTGGTTATGATAACCGCAACAGGTGTAATTGGATTATATCCAAACTTAATCCCTTCAAGTATTAACCCAAATTACAGCTTAACTGTTTTCAATTCATCTTCAAGTGTATACACATTGAAAATAATGACGGTTGTCGCCTTGATTTTTGTCCCCATTGTGATTATTTACCAAATTTGGGCATATAGGATTTTTAGAACCCGGGTAACTACAGAAGGTGTTTTAAATAATAAAGATGCTTATTAATTTTTTTTCCAGGGGGCTTTTTTACAAAATCGCCCCCTGGACCCCCAAAAAATTTTTATTAATGAGAATAAAATGCAAATAAAACGTGAAACCGATTATGCAATCCGCTGCATCCTCTACCTATCCACACAAAAAGACAAGGTAACAATGATCGAAGAGATATCGAAACAAATGTGTGTACCTCGTGATTTCCTTGCGAAAATACTCCAACGTCTCTCCAAACAAAATATTGTAAAATCTTTCAGGGGCATCAAAGGTGGTTTTCAACTAATGAAGGAACCTGAGCAATTAAATTTACTGGATGTAATTGAAGCTGTGGAAGGACCTGTTACAATGAATGATTGCGCAGTAGATCAACGAAATTGCGATCGATCGAATGCATGCCCTGTTCATCCGGTATGGGTAGAAATTCGAGAAGAAATGCGTAAAATGCTTAAAAGTAAAACCTTTAAAGATCTACTTTCTACTATGTAATAATCTAAATAATAATCTCCTCTATTTCCCTCCAGGTAAGAAAAAAGTTCTATTGATATTTTGGAACGATTTTGTTATGATAAGAATCGGAGGTAAATATGAAAAAATTTATGATACGATTTTTCCCGATTATTATTTTATTTCTCATTTTTATTCCATTTCTCCACGCTGGAGAAGAATCATCATCTTTGTTTACACCCAAAGATCTGATGAATATTAAATCAGGCAACGAAATCCAGATTAGTCCCAATGGACAATGGATTGCCTATACAGTATATGTAAACCGCTCAGCCACAGACAAACCGGGTCCTGCTTACAAAGAGCTCTACCTTGTATCAACTCTTACTCGCAATGTAAAACCTTTTATAACGGGTGCCGTATCGATCAGTTCAATCCAATGGTCCCCGGATGGTTCAAAAGTTTCATTTTTAATGAAACGAGGAGATGATTCTAATACACAGGTATGGGCAATTCCAATAGACGGTGGTGAAGCAATACAACAAACTTTCTTCGAATCGGATATCGATAAATACCAGTGGCACCCAACCGAAAATAAAATCGCTTTTACTGCATATGCCCCCCTTTCAGCTGAAGAAAAAGCAAAAGAAAAAAAGCTAAAAGATAAAGGATATGATTTTATTTTCTTCGAAGAGAATCTTAAAAACAAAAATCTATATATTGTTGATATACCTTACAATAACTCATCCATAAAACAACTTACAAAGGATATCACAGTCAATAATTTCGTATTCAGTCCCAATGGCAAAACGATTGCTGCTGCTGCTATTACAAAGAACCTGACAGACTATGATTATATGTTCAAGAAAATTTTCCTGGTTGACATTCAATCGTCTACTGTTTCTCAATTAACAAATAATCCTGGTAAACTAGGCAATTTTTATTTTAGCCCAGATAGTACAAAGTTAACTTATGTGGGTGCTCTGGATCAAAAAGATCATGAATATAGTCAGGTCTTCGTTGTGGATACAAAGACAAAAGAAGAAAAAAATTTGACAATAAAAGACTTCCCGGGACATGTGGCATGGGTGGCCTGGAAAGATAACAATACTATTCTTTACCTGGCAAGCGAAAAAGGTTGCCCGACTTTAACCCTTGTCCCTGCTACCGGAGGACCCCATACGATTATCTTGAACTCAAAAAAGACAGGGGTTACCTTCGAAAAAGAAAAATTAAGTTATACGAAAGATTTTAAATACATGACCTTCATAGGCAGTACTTCAACAACTCCGGCAGATATATATTTTTGGAAACCTGGACAACCACAACCGGAACGCATCGTAACTTTAAATCCTTGGTTAGCGTCTAAAAAACTCGGAGACCAAGAAGTTATTCGTTATAAAGCTCGCGATGGATTGGAAATCGAAGGAATCCTTATTTATCCAGTTGATTATAAAAAAGGAGAAAAGTACCCATTAATAGTAGATGTTCATGGAGGGCCGGAAAGCCATCTGACAAACCGCTGGGTATCACGTTATGGGTCTCCTGGACAGGTTCTCGCAGCAAAAGGTTATGTAGTGTTCTTCCCCAATTATCGCGCCAGTACAGGTTATGGCTATAAATTTGCATTGGAAGGATACAAAGATCCTGCAGGAAAAGAATTTGACGACATCGCAGACGGAATCGATTACCTGGTAAATACTGGAATAGCCGACAAGGAACGTGTCGGTTTAGGAGGAGGTTCATACGGGGGATTCGCTGCTGCATGGTTCGCTACATATTATACTCAATATGTCCGTGCTGTATGCATGTTCGTAGGAATCAGTGACATTATCAGCAAACGGGGTACAACAGATATCCCTTATGAAGAGCAATTAGTTCACTCAGGGGATGTACTGGAAAAGATGTGGGACATAGAACTAAAACGCAGCCCGATTTATTATGCTCATCAAAGCAAATCAGCCGTTCTCATAATGGGAGGCACAAACGATCCGCGGGTCCACCCATCACAGAGCCTGGAATTCTTTAGAGCATTAAAAATGAATAATCACCCAGCGGTACGTCTTGTTCAATACCCGGGAGAAGAACATGGGAATAGAAAACAAACCTCCCAGATCGATTTGCTCAATAGAATGATTCAATGGTATGATTGGTATGTAAAAGACAAAAAACCGATGAATCCAGATGCAATGCCTCCGCTGGATATTAGTGATTGTTACGGATTATAAAGCTATATACTTCAACGGCAAACGCTCACTTTTCTAAAAGTGAGCGCTTGCCCCCTATTATTTAAGTTATCATAAAAATCAATTTTATATTTGAATTACCATTACAAAAAAAATTTTAATTCTAAATTTGGAAGATGGATTAATAACTCAAATTTTATTAAATTAAAGAAAGAGTTCTATTTTCAGGAAAAACGCTTGAAAGTTCTATCCCAGCGAGTTCGAGTAAAAAAATGAACAAATGTCGAAAGAATATCTTTAATTTTATGTGTAAATCCAGGAGTCAAATAATCAGCAGTTGTTGATTTATAAGACCAGAAAATCCGCCAAGGTTGACCAAGAAAATAATCCTCAGGAACCGGCCCCCAATATCTGCAATCATAACTATTGTCTCGATTATCACCCATACAAAAATAGTAGTGTTCGGGGACACGAAAAATAGGCAAACCTGTTTCTTTTTCTATTTCTACACAATCTTTAAATCGGTTGCAAAAATCCCTGGTTCGGGTTACATCTATAAAACCTTGTTTATCAAGTAAATAAAAAGGAAGATATGTGATGTTCCCCATAGCATCTAATATATGAGGGGTCTTTAATGGAAATGAATCTCCCCCGATGGATATTCCTCCTTTAAAAAAAGCATAGGGTTCATCTAAAAGCACTCCATTTACATATACATTTCTACCTTCTATACGAATAGTCTCACCAGGAAGCGCAATTACACGTTTGACATAATCTTTTTCTATCTCAGGGGGTCCCTTAAATGTAACGATCATGCCTCGCCCTACCTCTAATCTCGGGAATACGATACGATCCCATGAATTTATAGAAGATGCATATGCCACTCGATTCACCAACAAATGATCACCGATTAACATATTATCTTCCATTGACCCAGTAGGTACAGTTTGGCTTTGTAAAAGAAATGAATTTATAAAAAAGACCATAACGAGGACTTCGATAATCATTTCAACATATTCACGAAACACATTTACTTTTTTTTTATTCTCCGGAGATTCCATCTCGGAAAAACCAGAATCGGTTACTGTATCGACCGATTGATCATCCATTATATACTATCCTCCAGTATTAATATCAAAAATTATCGTTTAAAAAAAGAAAAGCTAAGATCAAAAAAACCTTCTGAGGTCCAATAGACCGAAGAGAGAAACTTCATATTCCTGGCGTAAATTAGCACACCTTCCCGGCTTTCCAATACAACAGGAGTGGATATTTTATAATAAATTCCGGATTTTTCAAATTCACTTTTTGCATTTCCAGTAATCATATTGGTTAACTCAGCTATGGCATCTTTAACTTCATTATTAAATTCGGTGGCTTTTTCATTGAGAAGGAGCTCATATATTTTAAGAGCCAGCTTTTTTGATAGATTAAGAATTACTTTTCCTTCGCATTCCTGAAAAAAAATATCAAGTATTATGGAAATCTCAAACCTGGGAAGCAACTGGTCTCTGGATGTAACAGATTTTTCCCTGATTTCGAGTTTTAGGTATTCGGTAAAAACACGAAGCGCAGAATAGGATATGGGTTCGAGTAAATCCATTTTTTCCAATGTAATAAATTCGCGGGGTTTTGCATTGGCACACAAAATCAGTGATTCTTCAAGTTTTGGAGACATCAATACAAGATGAAAATCACCGATAGAACTACTGAAACGAACCTGTACCGAGGGTTGTCTTAACAAATCGGAAATCATGCGTTTATTGGTTTCCTGTGCTGTGGGATTGGCAATTTGGAATACACTTTTTTTCTCTTCGAGTCCTTCCACGTAGGTTTTCATTTTTTTCCCAAGCTTATCGGTAATTAGATTGGAATTTAATGTCATACCGGATGATTT
>JAKAGC010000386.1 GCA_021817755.1 Acidobacteriota bacterium
TGGGGTCCAGTTTTTGGATTACGGCTTTCATTGTTCGTGCGATTCGTTCACCTGTCGGGGTTGCATGAAACCCGGATTCCTCATTCCCAATGGACCATAAAAACACACCGGCATGGTTCCGGTCCCGTTTAATCAATGTTTCCAATTGAGACAACGCTTCCTTTGTGCTTCCCATAAACCGTTGTTCATCCATTACCAGCATTCCCAAACGGTCACACGCTTCCAGTAGTTCCACTGTCGGCGGATTATGAGAGGTGCGGTACGCATTTATGCCCATCTCTTTCAACCGTTGAATGCGGAAATATTGTAGGGTATCGGGCAACGCGGAACCAACTCCGGCGTGGTCCTGGTGACAACAGACACCTTTTATTACATAGGGTTTTCCATTCAAGAAAAATCCATTGTTGGGATCGAAATAAAAGGTACGGATACCGAATTGGGTTTCGATTCTATCAATGGTATCCTCTCCTTTCTTCAACACACAAACGGCTTTGTAAAGATTGGGGGTTTCGGGTGACCAGAGCATTGGATTGGGAACATTTACATCTATGTCAAAGGTAAAAGTGTCACCTGCGGGAAGTGTGATCTCTTTCGAACTGCCGGACCCGATCCATTTTCCTTGGGGGTTGAAAACCTCCGAAACCATTTGAAGTGAGGTATTTTCAGTGCTTTCATTGATTACATTGGATTTAATCCCTACACGTGCGTTATCTTTTTCCAATGTAGAAATAATCTGTGTTCCGAATTTCTCCATATGAACAGGGGCGGTCTTTAATAACCATACATGCCGGTAAATCCCGGCACCTTCATAAAACCATCCTTCAGCCTGGGTTGCATCGACTCTTACTACCAGGGTATTTTCTCCGCCGTATTCGAGGTAATCGCTGAGATCATATGAAAAAAAGCTGTACCCGCTTTCATTCCTTCCCAGGTAATGACCATTAATCCACATCTGGCAATCGCGAAACACGCCATCGAATTCAATGGAGATTCGCCGTCCCAGATCTGATGCGGGGGTGGGGAAATGATACCTGTACCATCCGATGGAATTTTGAGGGAACTTCCTTCCGATGGCGCGGTAACCGTAATCCCAACGTCCTTCGGAATCAAAACCCAATTCGACTGCCCAATCATGGGGTAAATCCACGGTTCGCCAGCTTGTATCATCGAACTTACGATTAAGGGGTCCATCGGGGAAATAAACTGCTTTTGAAAAGAAAACATCGATACCGAAATCGAAATCCTTGGAGGGATCGGATGCATTTCCAAACGCAAATTTCCACCCTTTATCCAGCGATTGTCTCTCACGTGAAGCATCATTGGCAAAAACACCAATGGAGAAACAAAGAATTAGAGTGACTATTAGAGGGAATATGGCTCCTCTAAATAAACGGGTTGATTTATGATGGGAACTCATTTTAGACCTCCTCAAAATTGAGAAGTCACCGGGCCGACACGCCAACCTTGCCGGTGTGTGATTCGCACTTTTTCGGTCAACTTTTTATTCTTTCCAATGGTAACCGTTACCTTATATGTTCCCGGTTCCACCCACTGCGGTTGAGTTGCTGCCTGAGATGCCGCACCGGTTTTGTTTTCCACGGATGGGAACATATTCCACAACACCTCATTCAATCCTGCATTTCCTGGTCCTTCCACAACCGCCAGTTCCTTACCATCCATATCCGAAATTCCGATTCTTACTTTTTCAGCGGTCTTTTCTTTCAAATAGTAAGTAATCGTCACGCCATCGGGTTCATTCGGCGTTACTTTTTGCCGGTCGCCATACAAGTTGTAGTTTCCGAAATTCCGGGTAACGCGTTGAACGACGGGATCGAATTTAAAGAGATAAAAATCCGAATTCAATATCTTATCATTTAACTCCAACAACGGAGAAATATTGACGATATACAATCCACGTCCATATGTCGCCACCACCAGATCATGTTCTCTGGGGTGAATCACCAGTTCCCGAACCTGGGCATGGGGCATATTGTTTTTAAATCGAATCCAATTCTTGCCGCCATCCATGCTGACAAAAACCCCGGAGTTTGTTCCGGCAAACAGCAGATTCATATTTCCAGGTGCTTCACAAATGGCATTGATATTGGTCAAGGGCAATCCGCCATTAATCCCAGTCCAGGTTTTCCCATAATCCGAAGTTTTGTAAAGTATGGGTTTATCATCGTCATGATAGAATCCGGTTTTAGCCACATACGCCGTGCCTGCGTCTCCGGGTGAAGCATAAACCCGTGTCACCCAATAATTTGCCGGTGCACCTGCTGCGGTTAAATTCGCGGTCACATTTTCCCACGATGCTCCACCATTTCGAGTAACGTTGACATTTCCATCATCGGTTCCTACATAGATAAGCCCAGGTTGAAGGGGTGATTCCGATATAGTGGTAATGGTACAATATTTTATATTTCCTCTTCCATTCATTTTTGCAGGGTCATTGGACGTCAAATCCGGGCTGATCTCCTGCCATGAATCGCCGCGGTTCATCGAACGGAACAGCATCTGCGCACCGACATAAATAATCTCGCTATTATGGGGAGAAACCACAATGGGAGGGGTCCAGTTAAAACGAAGCTTTGTATTTTCTTTCGAAGTCGTGGGCGTAATATTTTTACGAGTTCCCAGTTGCTGATCCAGGCGATAGAAGTTCCCGAATTCGCGGCAATTGTACACCCACCGACTATCGGATGGGTCTATCACATTATACATCCCGTCCCCATCTCCGACGATTACCCAATCTTCGATGCTCACCTGACCTGCCCATCCATTGCTTGGGCCTTTCCAGGAATCGTGATCTTGCAAACCGCAATAAATATTATAGGGGTCTTCCATATCCACGCCTACCCCGTAAAGCTCACCGAGCGGAAGGTTGGTATAATGATCGCAGGTTTTACCTCCATCATAGGAAATATGAACCCCACCGTCACTACCGAGGAAAATGCGATCGGAATTTTGGGGGTCAATCCATAATGTGCGGACATCGCCAAACATGGTTTTGAACAATCTAAAATCCCCCCATACCAGATCGTGCCAGGTTTTCCCTCCGTCTGTGGAATTGGGCAGCGAATCGCTTAAAACGAAAATATTTTGATCATTATTGGGGTCAATATATATCTTATTAAATGAGTAAAGGGCTTTACCACCCACATTATCTTTGGCCGCGTTCATTTTTTTCCAGGAATTCCCGCCATCGTCGCTTCTATAGACTTCATTACCCACAAAGCGTTCCGCAGGTTCTATCTTCCGTTCGCGGTCTGCTTTCGCTTCTTCTTCCGTTGCAGGACGTTTATTCACATTTTCGATGACCGCATACATTACATCCGGGTTAGTAAAATAAATATCCAGACCAATCCGGCCAATATTACCTTTCGGCAATCCCCCTTCCAAACGTGACCAGGTTTTCCCACCATTTACCGTTTTAAAGATTCCACTATTCGGACCGCCTTCTTCATAATGCCAGAGATAGCGGTATTTTTCATACATAGCAGCAAACAAAATATCCGGGTTTTTCGGATGCATAATCAAATCGATTGCGCCGACATTTTCATTAATATAAAGCACCTTTTCCCATGATTTCCCACCGTCCGTTGTTTTGAAAACACCCCGTTCCTCGTTTGTCGAGAACAGATGCCCCATTGCCGCCACATACACCACATCCGGATTTGCAGGATGAACGATAATCGCTGCAATATGATGGGAGTCTTTCAGTCCCATATTGTTCCAGGTTTTCCCACCGTCAATCGATTTATACACCCCATCCCCGCGACTTGAGCTCCTCGCGCAGTAAGCTTCACCCGTACCCGTCCACACAATTTCCGGGTTTGAAGGAGCCAGAGCCACTGCACCGATGGAAAGGAATTCTTGTGAATCGAAAACCGGTTCAAATGTGGTACCGTTATTTGTTGTTTTCCATACACCACCGTTGCGTGTACCTACATAGAACGTATACAGATGTGCTTTTTGAGGAGTACTGGGGATTGCAAAAGAAGTCACCCACGATCCGCACCGATACGGACCCATACTCCGGTAAACAAGCGGCTTAAGAAGTTCTTCATTAAAAGAACCCTCAGCCGGAAATAAAAATTGAGACAAAAATATTAAAACCGTAAGAATTGCTAAAGTACGAAAAGATTTAAACATCGGACCTCCTTGGACAATTTGAATTATAACTGAAATATCACATATTTGTCAAGGCAACTCAAAACTTAATTCCATGGAATTATTTCACCTTAAGAAACCATAATGGGAACCATAATTTTTGGCAGAATTATGACCTTAAATAAAAAATTCTCAGGCGGGACTAAAATGCAAGGCAAGTGTTTTTAACTGGGTAATCGAATATAGGTTAATGGTTTTAAAGCATTTTAATAGAAAATTGCCGCTCAACAGCTTCGTTTTGCCGCATTTGAATCAAGAGACCAGGCATTTAAGCTATGCTTTGCCGCATTTGGGTTGAGAGACGAGGCATTTAAGCTTTACTTCGCTGCATTTGGGTTGAGAGACCAGGCATTTAAGCTTTGCTTCGCCGCATTTGGGTTGAGAGACCAGGCATCTATGCTTTGCTTCGCTGCATTTGAGTAGGGATACGAGGCATTTAAGCTTCGCTTCATTGCATTTTAGTGGAGAGATGAGACATTTAAGCGTTACTTTGCCACATTTGGGTAGAGAGATAAGACATTTATGCGTCGCCTATTCATATTTCAGTCGAGAGAAACGACTTTTATACGTCGCTTATTCATATTTCAGTCGAGAGAAACGACTTTTAGGCGTCACTTATTCATATTTCAGTCGAGAGAAACGACTTTTATACGTCGCTTATTCATATTTCAGTCGAGAGAAACGACTTTTAGGCGTCGCTTATTCATATTTCAGTCGAGAGAAACGACTTTTAAGCGTCGCTTATTCATATTTCAGTCGAGAGAAACGACTTTTAAGTGCCGAGATGTTATATTTCAGTGCCCGGAAA
>JAKAGC010000387.1 GCA_021817755.1 Acidobacteriota bacterium
GTTACCGATAAAGGCATTAGTGTTGAAATTTCCAAAGATATCGAAGGCTTCATCAGACCGAATGAAATCGATGAAAAACGCACGGAAGGCGAGGATCTTACCCAGTTATTCCAATCCGGACAGGATGTGGAAGCTGCTATCGTTAGTTCCGATTTCGAGAAGAAACGTATCTACCTCAGCATTCGCTCTCTTAAACGGAAGAAAGAACGCGAAGAAATCGATAAGTATTCCAAATCCACTAACGAATCCGTTACCACTATCGGCGATTTATTTGAGAACGCAATCGATAAGAGACGGAAATGAAGTTTCTTTCCGCACCGTGGAGATGGAGTTTCATCTCTAGTTTAATTAAAGTCGAGGGCTGTGTTTTTTGTAAGGCCCTCGACCTGCCCGAAAAAGATTCCCTGATTTGCCATAGAGGTATCGATTTTTTCGTCATCCTCAATAAATTCCCCTACAATACGGCTCATCTTATGGTTGTTCCGTACGAACATATCGATACCCCTCAGCGAATTTCTCCTCAACGCTCAGCGGAAATGTGGGAACTTATGAATAAAAGCATGGATATCATCAAGGAAAAATTCAATCCCAGCGGTTTCAATCTTGGGATGAACCTCGGTAAAGTGGCTGGGGCAGGGGTGAAAGATCATTTCCATCTTCATATCGTGCCGAGATGGGACGGTGACTCCAATTTTATGCCTATCATCGGAGAAACCAGAGTCCTCTCTTACGATATCGATCAAATATACCAGGTGTTGCTCGCCGAATTCAGGCAATACAAGAAATAAACTTCTCATCTCCGGTTTTATTGTATTCCTATTCTCGGCGTCATGTTGAATTTACGGCAGGATGATGAAATTCATCCTGCTGAATTATTTTATAGAATAAGTTTCAATTTCAAAACGAGGATTTTGACTCATGGCTGAACGAAAAATGCTAAAAAGAACCCAATATTGCGGTAAAGTTAATGAAGAATATATCGGTAAAACCATCACTGTTTATGGCTGGGTAAACCGAAAAAGAGAACTGGGCGGATTGACTTTTATCGATCTCAGAGACCGTGAAGGTATCATTCAGGTTGTGGTAAATGAAAGTTTTTCAGACCCCAAATCCATAAAGAAAATCGGAAATGAATACGTTATCTCCGCAACAGGAAAAGTGATTGCCCGTTCGAATCCCAATCCGGATATATATACAGGAAAAATCGAACTGGTTGCAGAATCCATCGAGATTTTAAGTGTTTCCGAAGTACCTCCTTTTTACCCTGAATCCAATAAAGACGTATCTGATGAACTCCGTTTCAAATACAGGTACATCGATCTTCGCAATCAACAGATGCAAGAAAACTTCAGGATTCGAAGCCGCGTGGCAATGGTGGCTAGAAATTATCTGGCGGATAGAGGGTTCCTGGAAATCGAAACACCCATTTTAAGTAAAGCTACTCCTGAAGGTGCCAGGGATTATCTGGTGCCGTCGCGTGTTTATAAAGGGAAAGTATTTGCTCTTCCCCAGTCTCCGCAATTATTCAAACAAATGCTTATGGTTTCCGGTTTTGAACGGTACTTCCAGCTTGCTAAATGCTTCAGAGATGAAGACCTGCGTGCCGACCGCCAGCCGGAATTCACTCAAATCGATATAGAAATGAGTTTTACGGAACCTGAAGAATTATTCGAAATTATCGAAGGTATGGTGAAAGAGATTTTCGCTTTGACTGGGAAAACGATTCAAACGGGCTTTCGCATTATGCCTTATGATGAAGCCATGAACGATTACGGTTCCGATAAACCTGATTTACGCATTCCTTATAAAATTAAAGATTTTACAGAAGAAGTAAAGAGATTCAATTCGGCTATACTGAACGGAATCATAGAGAATAACGGGAAAATCAAAGCGCTGGTTCTTCCTGATGCGGCTCAATATTCTCGTAAAGTGCTCGATGATATCAATAATTATATCAAAGAAATCGGCGGAAAAGGGGCCATCTGGATCAAGAATACCGAAAACGGTTTCAAGGCATCTATTAAAGCCGAAGCATCTGATATTGAAGCTTTTTACAAAGATAATAATATCGCTCCTGATCATATCGTATTTCTAATCGGCGAAGTGCCGGAAAAAGCGCTATTCCTTGCGGGTAAGTTGCGCGAACGCCTTGGTGCTTCTTTCATGGATAAAAACAGGCTCGAGTTTTTGTGGGTTGTCGATTTTCCCATGTTCTTTTACAATGAAGATGAACAGCGTTTCGATTCCAATCATCATCCGTTCACCTCTCCCAACTTGGATGAACTGGATAAACTCGACACCGATCCCATTTCTGTAAAATCCATCGCTTATGATATCGTATTAAACGGTATCGAAATCGGTGGTGGTAGTCGCAGGATAAATGATATCGAACTGCAACGGAAAGTGTTCCAATTACTTAAATTCTCCGATACCGAAATTGAAGAAAAGTTCGGATTCTTTGTAAACGCGTTACGATTTGGGGCACCTCCTCATCTTGGCATCGCACTTGGTCTTGACCGAATTGTCATGTTGTTAACAGGTGGCGATTCCATCCGGGAAGTCATCGCATTCCCCAAAACAACCTCATCGTTATGTCTATTATCCGGTTCACCTTCTGAAGTAGCCGATAAACAACTCGATGAACTCGGTATTCAGGTAAAAAAATAAAACGAAAACCCAATAAATAACAATAACAAATCAGAAGTTTTTCGGGGGTCCAGGGGGCGGCTTTTCAAAAAAGCCCCCTGGTGCCAGAAGGAGTAATCATGAGTGAAAAAGAAGAAGCAGCAACAAAACAATCGTTTCCACGTTCATTTTGGACCGCTAATGTAACCGAATTATTTGAAAGAGGTGCTTACTATGCCATGGCCAGTTTCATGGTATTGTATCTCGGGCAGTTGGGGCTTGGGAATTACTGGCCCAGTTTTTTAAGCAGTACCGTCTTATGGTCTCTCGTTTATTTCCTTCCCATTTTATCCGGGACCATTGCCGATCATGTCGGGTTTAAACGTTCTTTGCTCGTGGCTTTTGTCCTGCTTGCAATCGGATATTTCCTTATGGGTTATCCTGTGTGGTTAGGAGGGCATACATTATCCAAAATCGTAGAAAGTGAAGTCTCGGTGGGTAGCGATGTTGTGATAACCGTTTTGATTGCCATTCTCCTCATCGGAATGGGTGGTTCTGTAATCAAACCCTGTATCTCCGGAACTGTGAAGAAAACTTCCGGGTTGCGTGCTACGCTTGCTTTCGGTATTTTTTACATGGTCATCAATATCGGCTCTTTGTTTGGACGAGGCATTAGTTATTTTACCCGCAAACAATTCGATCTCAGTTATATTTTTGCAGTATCTGTGTGTTTTTCTATCGTTGCATTTTTTGTGGTATTATTTTTCTATAGAGATGTCGAAAAAGAGCCCGGTTATGCTCCACCTGCCCAGGTAGAGAAGAAAAGCCAGCGCTCTATCGGACGGATACTCCTGGATATGTTTGTGGTTTTAAAGAATCCCCGGTTTTCTCTTTTCCTTCTCGTAATGAGTGGATTCTGGTTCATCTATAGCCAGGTTTATAATGTCATTCCGTTGTACTTAAAGAAAGTAGTTGAGCTTGATCCTGCGGTTGATGTGATTACTATGGCCAATCCATTTGTAATTGTTTTTTTCCAGCTTCTAATTACCAAAATGTTTGGTAAGCTGAAACCGATTGTATCTATTATAATCGGTGGATTAATCATTAGTTTATCTATGATAGTCAACATAGTTCCGATCTTTTTAACCGAAGGAATCCGTTCCGGTACGTTTATTAAGATATTACCCATGGGATCGTTATTTGCCGTATTTACTGTTGCTATGATCGCATTCGGCGAATTATTTGCAGCAGCAAGACAGTTCGAGTACATCGGCGCGCTTTCACCGAAAGGACAGGAAGGGTTATTCCTCGGGTACGCCAATCTTCCTATGGCAATCGGATCGTTTTTCGGTGGATTCGGTGGTGCTTATATCTTTAATGATATTATGTGTAAAGGCGCTACCAAAATGCCGAACGGTCTCCTGGAACTTAATCCCAAATGGAATGCATTGGGATGGTTCATTCTGATGAGTATCGGGTTAGTATCTGCTTTCTTCCTGGTACTGTATAACAGATGGTTAAGAAATAATCCCGCTTAGATTATTCTTTAAACCAACAAATTATTTAAAAAAAGAAAACATTAAAAACTAATTGGACGCGGGAATGGCTAAAGGCCGACTGGGTTTCCAGGGTTGAGACCATTCCCCGTTATTGAAGACATAGAAACATGTATTATATCTACTTAATATTAGCCCCATTATCATCTCTTGCCATAGCCCTTTTATTGAGAGTATTCGAAGGAAAGGGATTCGATAGAAGAGTCGTAATCGCATCCAATTATATTGCTGCGTTTCTGCTTGGGTATTTCTTATCCAACCAATGCTATATCCCACGAATCGCTTATCTGTTGGGAATTGTAATCGGACTTTTCTTTTTTATCAATTTTGTTTTTCTCAGCAAAACCATCAAAGCGCTTGGCGTTGCCAGTACAGTAACATTCAGCCGGCTTTCTCTTGCAATCCCTGTGGGTTTTTCTATTTTTTTATGGGGAGAAAAACCTTTATTATTGGAGATTGCGGCGTTGATAGTCATTGTCGCCGTTATTCTTTTATGGGAAGATAAAATCGGTAAAATTTCCTCCGGGTTATTTACTGTTTTTTTACTATTCGGACTGTTGGATACAGCACTGAAGTTTTTTAAAGTAAAATTCCAGTATGTCGATGACAGTGCGTTTTTAGTTGTAATCTATGTATCTGCCGGTGTGTGGAGTTGGGGATATATACTCTTTAAACGAATAAAACCGGTCGGTAAAGATTTCCTCGGGGGATTATTACTCGGCATTCCCAATTATTTTTCATCCTATTTCTTATTGAAAGCCATGAAGCAGATCCCAGGATTTGTGGTAT
>JAKAGC010000388.1 GCA_021817755.1 Acidobacteriota bacterium
CAAGAATCGTACCAATTGGTACGATTCTTGGAGCAGAGAACGTTAATCTTTCCGGTGGACGGTTGGAAGAAGGCACCCGGCAATTCCTCGTTCGTACATTAAATCAGTTCCGTTCTATCAAAGAAATTGAAAATGTGATTATTACATCCGTTAATGGAGTTCCTGTTTATCTTAAGGATATCGCTACCGTAAGACAGGGAAGCAAGGAACGCGATACCGTTATTCGTTTTAGGGGACAGGAAGCAGTTGAAGTTGCTATATATAAAGAAGGAGATGCCAATACCGTACTTGTTAGCCGCGGTGTTATGGAACGCCTCGAAGCTATGAAAGACCTTCTCCCTCCCGGTTACAAATTAATCAGCGTGTATGACCAGGCTACCTTTATAAATAATGCTGTGAATGAAGTTGTTCAAGCTGCATTGATCGGCGGTTTACTTGCTATTTTTATTCTTTATTTTTTCCTCAGAAATATCTGGACCACATTGATTATTTCGATTTCAATTCCCATTTCCGTTATTACTACTTTTAATCTTATGTATGGAACCAACCTCACCCTCAATATCATGTCATTGGGAGGTATTGCCCTCGGTATCGGGATGCTTGTCGATAACTCCATCGTCGTGCTTGAAAATATATCCAGGCACAAAGCCATGGGAAAAGATGCGTTTTCTTCTGCATTGGAAGGAACCAATGAAGTGGCTGGGGCTGTTAATGCTTCCACATTGACAACTGTCGCCGTATTTTTTCCTCTCGTTTTCGTGAAAGGTATTGCCGGCCAGTTATTCAGCGATCAAGCTCTTACCATTACTTTCTCTTTGATTGCTTCTCTCGCTGTTGCTCTTACACTTGTTCCCATGCTTGCCGGCTTATCCAAAAATAAAAACGCAACTCCCAACCTCGACCCCACAGAATCACCGGCACCACCCAGAACCGCATTCGGAAGAGGTATTAAATTTATCAGGGTATTCCTTTTTACTACTATTCCCACTTTTATTATCAGAATTATTATTCGAACCTCCCGCTTACTTTCGCATGTATTCAATTTTATTCTTTCTCCTTTTATGAAATTTTTCGACAGTGTGTACAGTTCCTTTGAAAAACGATACCCCATTATGTTGCTCTGGTCTCTGGCTCATAAAGGGACTGTATTGTTAACCGCACTTCTTTTATTAATAATCAGTTTGCTCCTTGTTCCCCAACTGGGTGTGGACCTCATCCCCCAGTTGTCACAGGGCGAGTTCGGAGTCGAGTTCCGTTTACCACCCGGAACACCCCTTTCTCGTACCGATGCTCTTATTTCCAATGCAGAAAAATCTTCTGTTAGTTTGAAAAATGTACATATGGTTTTCTCTGTTTCAGGTGGCGGGAATCGAATGGATGCCAACCCCGAACAGGGAGGTGAAAATTGGGGGGAAATGAGTGTGGTGATGACTCCTGGCTCCAAACGCATCGATGAAGATCAGGCTATGAATTCCATTCGTGAGAACCTCGATAAAATCCCCGGTCTTCAATACAAATTTTTCCGTCCCACTCTCTTCACTTTCGAGACACCTGTAGAAGTAGAAATTGCAGGCTTCGATCTCGATAAATTGAAACAAATCAGTCTCGACATCGCAGGCAAAATGGAGCAATCCGTACGGTTTACCGATGTTAAATCCTCAATGGAAATGGGATCTCCTGAAATTCGTATCCGTTTCGATCGCGAAAAAATCGCCCAGCTCGGTTTACCTGTTTATCTTGTTGCCGACCGTGTTGTAAATAAAATCCGGGGAGATGTCGCCACTCGCTATTCCTGGCACGATCGAAAAATTGATATTCTTGTTCGAGCCAGGGAAGAAGATCGAAAATCCATTGAAGATATCCGTAAAATTATCATAAATCCGGAAAGTCAATTCCCTGTTACTCTCGATGCAGTGGCTGAGATTGTTAAAGATATGGGACCCGGTGAAATTCGTCGTACCGGACAAGAACGCGTGGCCCTTGTCACTGCCAACCTTAAATCCGGCGACCTTGGCGCTGCCGCACAAGAAATTAATCAAATAATTTCCAAAACGCCTATTCCCACTGATATGACCATCCGCCAATCCGGTCAAAATGAAGAAATGGATATTTCATTTCAATCTCTTAAATTTGCACTCCTTCTTGCTGTCTTTCTGGTTTACCTTGTCATGGCTTCTCAATTTGAAAGCTTTATCCATCCCTTTGTGATTTTGTTTTCTATTCCTCTCGCTTTGATCGGTTCCGTATTCGGATTATGGATTACCGGTTACCCCATTACCGTTGTAGTTTTGATCGGGTTAATCTTGTTGGCCGGTATAGTTGTTAATAATGCCATTGTATTGATCGATTTTATCAAGCAGCTTAGGGAACAGGGAATGAAAAAAGCAGATGCCATTCTTACCGCAGGCCGTTCCAGGCTTCGTCCTATTATGATGACCATGTTGACAACCGTACTCGGATTGCTTCCCATGTCACTAGGGCTCGGTGAAGGTGCGGAAATGCAAGCTCCTATGGCAATCACCGTTATAGGCGGTCTATCTGTTTCCACATTGTTGACCTTAATCGTTATCCCTGTTATCTATACCATGGTAGACAGGAAAGAGTAGGCTGCTGCCAACCCGGGAGATAAACAATGAATTTAACTGAAAGAACCCTAAAACGTCCGGTAACGGCATTTATGATTTTTATTTGTATTTTGGTCATCGGTATCATCGCCTCACGGCTCATTCCACTCGAATATTTTCCCGATATGGATTTCCCTGTTGTAAATGTCAATATCCCTTATCCGGGATCCACTCCTGAAGAAATCGAACGCCAGATTACACGTCCCCTGGAAGAAGCGCTTGCTACTATCGGCGGGATTAAGAAGATGAGTTCTTTTTCTACCGAATCCGCATCAAATATTAATCTTCGATTCGATTGGGGAGTTAATACCAATATTAAAGCCGTTGAAGTTAAAGAGAAAATCGATAGTATTCGTTCGCAACTTCCCGATGATATCGAACATATCCAGTTAGATCAGGCTTCATCCAACGATGTTTCTATTATGAGTATTCGGTTATCCAGTAAACGGGATATCTCCGAATCCTACGATATGTTAAACCGTGTATTAAAACGCCCTCTCGAACGCATAAGAGGAGTCTCACGCGTTGACATTCATGGCGTTTCCAAAAAAGAAATCCGCATTCAGTTGATCGCAGATCGAATTTCTGCTCATCATATCGATATAGGAAAATTGGGTGAGACATTACGTCAGAGCAATTTCCTTGTTACCGGTGGAAATATTACCGATTCCAATAAGCGTTACCGTATTCGCCCCATCGGGGAACTCAATTCCATCAAAGAACTGGAAGATTTGATTATCGGTGAAAATAATCTACGGTTGAAGGATATCGCTACTATTTCTTATGAACAACCCCGCCTTGAATTCGGACGTCATCTTAACCGTCAATTTGCAGTGGGGCTTGATATTTTCAAAGAATTTGGGGCCAATACCGTCGATACATCCCAACAGGTCAAGAATGAACTGGAGAAAATCAGTAAAGATCCACGCATGGAAGGTATCCGGTTATTTTTTATGGAGGACCGCGGCGATGGTATTTTAAGCTCGTTGAATGAACTCATTAAATCCGGGGTTATCGGTGCACTCCTCGCGATTTGTTTGCTCTTCTTTTTTATGAGACGAATCAGTACCACATTTATAGTTGCCCTCGCTATTCCTTTTTCACTTCTTATTACGCTTGCATTTATGTTTTTCTTTAAAATCAGTATCAATATTCTTTCCATGATGGGATTACTTCTTGCTGTCGGGATGTTGGTGGATAATGCCGTTGTCGTGACTGAGAGTATTCACCGCCACCAGGCACTCGAAAAAGATCCGAAGAAAGCATCTTTAAATGGTGTAAAAGAAGTCGCTGTTGCGATTTTTGCAGGTACCTTAACTACGGTTGTTGTTTTTCTTCCCAATATCATCAGCCAGAGAGATGAAATGTCTATTTATATGAAATTCATTTCTGTTGTGTTTGTTATCGCATTGTTTGCTTCTCTGGTGCTCGCATTAACTATCGTTCCGTTGCTTACCTCCCGGTTCAAAATTTCAGCTTCACACACCATGCCACTTTTCTTGCAGAAGCTTTCGCAATGGTATGGCCGTGCCTTACACTGGATACTCACGCGCCGCAAATTATCCGCTTTATTTATGTTTCTTATTATATTTTCGATTATGATTCCTTTTATGGTAGTAAAAAAGGATATGTTTCCTCAACAGGAAGATCGCCGCTTACGTTTGTTCTATAACATTAACGGCACCTATACTCTTAAAAAGGTCGAATCCGTGGTCGATATTGTCGAAAATTACCTTTATTCCCATAAAGACCGCTTTGAAATCGATTCCGTTTACAGTTATTATGAGGGAGGTACTGCCACTTCGACTATTTTGTTAAAGAAAGGAAAGGAAGCCAATAAATCCCAGGAAAACATCCGCCTCGATATCCAGAAAGGATTACCCAAAGTTTCTATTGCCACTTTGACTTTTGAAGTCCCCCGTTCCATGGGAAGCGGAGAAAAACTATTAATTTCATTACATGGAGATTCCAGCAGTAGGCTCGTTGATTTATCACTCGAAGCTGCACGCATATTGTCCCAGGTTCCCGGTTTAACCGATGTAAAATCCGAAGCTACTTCCGGTGAGCAAGAGATACAGGTTGTCGTAAACAGAGAACGGGCATCGCAATTAGGAATATCTTCCAGCCAGGTTTCAACCATGGTTTCTGTTGCCATGAGGGGAATGAATTTACGCCGGTTTCGCGATGATAACGGTGAAATCGATGTACGTGCTCAATTCAGGGAAGGCGATAAACAAACCCTCGATCAATTGCAAAACCTTATTATTTACGATAAAGATAATCGCCCGATTAAGTTAACTACCATTGCCGATATAGGGGTTCGTCGTGGTCCCCGAACGA
>JAKAGC010000389.1 GCA_021817755.1 Acidobacteriota bacterium
TCCCAACTGTCAGGACAATGTAGATGAGCTTGATTCTGCATTTAAAAGTAATTTCGACTTTTATTAATAACGTTTCTGCCTCTATCCCTTTTGTCATGCCCTTAATCCTCCATTTTCCCTTATATATTCTATTATTCTGTAATCATAAAAGTTGTGCATTCTGTTGATTTCCATTTATTAATATGATATAAACATATCGTAACGGTTGAGGATAAAGAGATTAATAACCATTACTCCTAAACAAAGTAGAGAAATATCGTAAAAAGAGGCGCTTTTGCACCTTCGGATTTATTTTAAAGAGTATATAGTATTTATATTAAACTGGCGGAAGCCTATCTATTTTGTTTTCACAAAGAGAGGTCATCATGTTTCAAACCATTAAAGTAGGGGAGATACAGTTCCCTCATATAAATGTTCAATCTTCTTTATTGCATAAAGTCAGGGGGTATTTTTCCACTAAATTTAAAGATTATGATTTGATACATAATCATAATAACCCATCCCAAAAGTTTTATTACAGATATCCTGCCTTTCAATTTAAGACCCATCAGCATCTTGCTATTTTTGCATTTAAAGAGGAGGCCATAGAGGTAATGAAAGCCCTTTTCCTTCAGTCTCATGATATTTGTATTGAAGGCGAAAGTATTCCAGTAACTCATAAACAGATTGAAATACGCGAAGTGACAGTAGGTGAGGATGACCAGTATTATTTATACCGGTTTTTATCACCCTGGTTACCATTAAACCAGGAGAATTTCCGGCAGTATGTAGCAATGTCTACATATAAAGAGAAGCAGGATAAATTGAATTCCATACTTATAAACAATATATTTTCATTTTGTAAATTTGCACAGTATACAGTAACACAGCAGTTAAAGGTCAAATCGCAATTTAAGGAGATAAAAGCCAATTTAAAAGGTTATGAGCATTTTGCGTTTACAGGTGAATTCATGATAAATATAAAGCTTCCTGATTTCATTGGGCTTGGTAAGAGTTCCAGTCGTGGTTATGGAACTATTATTAATAAATTGTAACGGAGGTACGAATGATCGATCATTTCAAAACAATGGGAAAATTCATCCTGGAACGGGATGGATTCTATTCCACCGGAGATGAGATGGAACAAAAACGGCTCTTTTTGAAGCATCATCTCTTAATTCCCACTCCAAAAAAGAACGGTATAAAAAATGCCATTTGCATTAATTTTGATACTCAAAACCAAATCTTTCGATTTAGCCTTGATAAAGAACTTACGAAAGAAAACAGGGATTTACTTTTTGCCATGAAGGTCGGAGCTCCCAACGATTGCAAAAAGTTTCTGGCCACGAATAATTTTGAAAGCCTCCTGACCGTTACATTTCCCGGGTCCCTGGTTTATCTCAATAAAATGCGAACAGAAAAGGATTCGAAAGAGTGGTTTGCCAGGAATGTACCAGAAGCGTACGATTCACTCATAAAAAAGATTGTAAACCTTTTCTTCAACACGGAAAAAGGTACAGCAGAAGAAGAGACGAATTTCATTGATGAAGCTCGGATGGATCCCGAACAACTATCGATTTTTTCCGGGATCAAAATAAGTTTGGAAGAAAAGCGGAAAAACAAAGAAAAACCGCTGTCTATACTGGACATATACAAAACATTTTTACTCGAAATCTTTAGGGATAGCACAAGTAAAGAACTCCCATCCATATATATTGCGAAAATCGATGGCTGCCATATATTGGAGTATGAAGACCCCGAGATTCGTAAAGCCTATATAAATATGGCATACTATGACCTCTATTACCGCTTCATAGTGGAAAATGCAGCCAAAAAGAAATACTGCCATGTGTGCAGTACTGAAAAAGATGTCATTGGAACCGTTTCTCTTCCCATGAAATTCTACGGCACTACCAACCCACTCTATTTTGAGAATGTGAAAAAAAAGAACTCCTATAAATCGTTTGCTATCTGTGATGATTGTATGGCTCCCATTATGACTGGTATGAAATACACAGAAAGCAACCTCGGCGATTACCTACTGGAAATTCCTTGCTATCTAATTCCAAACCTGGATGACACTGATCTTTATTTCGAGAAAAAACTGGAAGCAGCTATTAAATTATTGAAACATTCCGGTTCCACCTATTCCGAAGATATCGATTTAATTAAAAAATTGATAAAACAATCGACATCTAATAAAAATAAATCCTTTTCCTTTAATTTACTTTTTTATTTTAGTGAGCAGGCCGCATTCAATATTTTAAAATATATACCTGGTGTCGAATTATTCGACCTGGTACGAAAATTAAACCTATTTGACGAATTTACACGGATATACCATCTGGATACCATAGGTGAATATCGGAACGCACTAAGCCTGGTCGATATGCGATTTGCGTTATTTCCATCGAATAGCTCCCACATCAATCCCGATTTTAAAATATTCGGAAAAGGCCTATTAAGCTTCCTGGAACAATTCTTGAGTAATTATAAAATGAGTTATACCGAATTGATTTCCCGCTTTACCGATATATTCAGTAGGCGGTTTCATAAAAAGAAAACCGATTGGTTGTCACCCTTTAAAATGATCTGCTATTTAACATTATTATCGAAACTTAATTTATTAAAGGAGGAAAATGGAATGAATGAACAACACAGCATCACGGAAGTCCTGAAAAAAGAGTATACGGACTTCTTTAATACTCACACAAGCGTTTATGGAAATAATTCCTACAGGCAGGGCCTCTTCCTGCTCGGTACGCTGATCTCTAAAATCGTCTATGAACAAAAGAAAAAAGGCGAAGCTCGGAAAGATTCTTCGACTTTCCTGGCTAAGATCAATTACGACGGGATACCTGCTCGCCGTATCGATAAATTGGTCAATGAAGTAAAAAAATATTCGATGATCTACCCCATATACATTGAACCCGAAACCTGGGGCAATATCACCGATAGACTTCAAGGGATCGATTCTTCTTCCCTTAGACCCGATGAAATAGTGTTCTATGTTCTATCGGGAATTTCTTTCCAGGATTACCTGGGTTTTAAATTCGCAGCAGAAAAACGTGCTGAACGTGCGGAAAACCCTGTAACAGTAACAAATAATAATCAATTATAGGAGAAAACAATGAGCGAAACAAAAAATAATGTCACCGTCAACAGCGAAATTCTTTTTTTCTACGATGCAAGAATGACAAATCCCAATGGCGATATGGATAATGAAAACAAACCACGTATGGATTACGATACCGATACCAACCTCGTAAGCGATGTCAGGTTAAAACGTTATATCCGCGATTATTTCGAGACAAATCTTAATGAACCCATTTTTGTAACCGCCAATGCCAAAGATGCCAAAGATAGAGGAGCTCAATTAAAGAAAGAAGGTAAAACTCACAAAGACCTCATAGATTGCCGTTTATTCGGAGCTGTTTTTGCAGAATCAGGTGATAATACTCATTTAACCGGCCCCGTTCAATTCAACTGGGGATATTCACTTAATCCCGTTGAATTAAATGAAAGTGCCACTATTACTTCCAGTTTTAGTTCCGGTGAGGGAGTCGGTAAGGATTTTCGAGTAAAATATTCACTTATTGCATTCAGCGGCGGTATTAATGCACATGTTGCCAAAGACACCAATCTAACTGAGGAAGATATCGCTCTTTTTGATAAAGCTATGATTAACGCCATTCCAGCCAATCGCACCCGCTCCAAAATCGGCCAGACCCCCCGCTTTTATCTTAGAGTTATTTTAAATAATAACCAGTCGGTTTTAAAAGATTTACGCGAATATATCTCCCTAGATTACAACACCGAAAACCATTACGCTGTTCGTTCCATTACCGATGTCTCCGTAGATATTACCCATTTGAAATCCTATCTGAAGGAAAATACCCCAATGATTTCTAAGTTGATTTATTGGAAAGATGATGGTATAGAAATTAAAGGTTTCGAAGAACTCATGAAACTTTTTGAAGGCAAAACCGAAATGGTCGATACCGTTGTTAATCCATAACAGGTTGCACCATGAATCGGCAGATAGACAAAATTCTTACATTTACTCTTTCCGGCACATTTGCGCATTTTATAAAATTCTATACCAATTCCTCTTCTTTGTCCTATCTAATCCCTCCTCGAACCGTCATCGAAGGCATGCTTGGCTCAATCTTAATGAAACCCAGAGATAGCTATTACCAGCTTTTCGATCCCAGTGATTGCCTCCTTTCAGTTGCCATCTCCCAAGGCTCTGTAATTAAAAAGAGTGTCCAGAGTGTTAACATGCTTCATGAGAAGTATTTTTCATTCCTGGAAAAAGGTTCCGGTAACAGTGCCAACATGCATACACAATGCAAGATGGAATTATTGATGTCTTCTCCTCGAAATCCTATCTCTTACAGGATATATGCTGCTTTTCCATCTAATCCCGAGTTAGGTGATGCACTGGAACAAAAATTAAACTCTTTTCACGGTGGTTACGGGCTTTATTTCGGACAACGGCAGTTTCGGGCGTATTTAACTAATGTCGATTCTTTTGAGAACTCTCAAATAGAATACCTTGAACAGAGCTCTTTCCTTGATTCCATTATCCTTGAAGAAAATGTCATTCATTTCTCTATAGAAGATAGTGACGGATTGTACGTGGTAGTCGAACGCATGCCCATTCATATGAAACTCGCCGGAGAGAAAGGACAAAACGGAAGAGAACCCATATCCGTTAAATCAGTATTATTTGAGCGCAATGGAAAGAGATTATCCGGTTCATTCAAATACTGTTACCGGGTTGAAGATAAGTTTATTTCTTTTTTTTAATAAATAAGGGGGCATTTTTTTAAAACTGCCCCTTCTTAATCCTCAATAACATATGACAATATATTATAGAAGATTTAAGAAATCAAAAAGCCTTTTCTCAAAAAAGCTTTTGGTTGACTAAAACAAAAAAGGAAAAAATGATAATATCACATCCTGAAGA
>JAKAGC010000390.1 GCA_021817755.1 Acidobacteriota bacterium
CCCCTTCATATTCCATTAACCGGTTTTCAATTTCTCCTAATTCGATACGTAACCCTCTGATTTTCACCTGGTTATCGATTCGGCCTAAGAAAACGATATTATAGTCTGTCGGTCCCCCAAGAGAAGCTTTCCAAATGGTCAGATCACCCGTACAATAGAGTTTCTTTTCCGGTAAATGCGGTGTATCGATAAATTTTTGCTCATTCAAACCAGGGTTATGATGATAACCTCTTGATAAACCCGCTCCACCAATGCATAACTCACCTGGAACACCCATTGGAACCAACCTTCGGTATTTATCCAAAATATATACACTAAAATTATCGATCGGTTTTCCAACAGGTACAATGAATCCTTTAACCAGTTCCGATTTTTTTACTACATAAGTGGAAGTGATATCCGTACATTCTGTCGGACCGTATGTATTAACCAGCTCACAGTTAATTTCCGGTGTACCCAACCAGGGGATGAGTTTTTCAACGATAATCGGCTCACCACCTAAAAACAAATACCGCATCGATTTAAACGCTTTATATTCATTCGGTGCCGTTTCATCCATTAAGGGATAAAATACCGAAGGAGCGATATTGAAATAATGGATACCTTCCCTTTCGATTATTCTTGAAATCTCTTCATAATCAGGCAAACCAGGTGAAACCAGATATAAAGTTCCCCCACAAAGCAGTGGGGCGAATATATTTTTCTGCGCCAGATCGAAACTAATCGGTGCTACCAATAAGGCTTTATAATAGATATCCAGCTTAAAACAAGGAATATACCAATTCATTAAATTAACATAACTACCGATTTTAACCATAACTCCTTTCGGTGTGCCGGTCGAACCAGAGGTATAGATGACATACATCAAATTAGAGTGCTGAGGTCGGACCCTTTCATGCTCCCCTGGAGGTAAATTGAAGAAACGGTCATCCAATTTAATAATCGACTGGGATTGATTTTTAAACCGCGAAGCACTATTAGAGGAAACCACTACCACCTCTGCCCCACTGTCGGAAAGCATATATTGCACACGTTCATCCGGGTAATCCGGATCAATTGGAAGATAAGGAGCACCTGCTTTGATAATTCCAAGCATACCCGTTATCATTTCAACAGATCGTTCCACCATCAAACCTACCATCTTATCCGGGCGGATTCCATTTTCAACCAGAACATCTGAAATAATTCCAGCAAGTCCATTTAATTCACGGAATGTAAGATGAATAAATCTATTCTCAAAATTACCCTGTATAAACGAAGATTTTCCAACCAGGGCGATTTGATCAGGTGCACGTTCTACTTGTTCCTCAAACCATTCCGCTATGGTTTTCTCCTGTGGATATCCTTTCGCTGTGTTGTTTAATCCGTACAGCAGCAATTCTTTTTCCTCTTCCCCCATTATTTCGATATCTTTGATTTTTTGAGACGGATCAGCAATGCCATTACGAAGGATTCGTTTCAAATAAGAAGCGAAACGCTCAATGGTTTCTTCTTTAAATAATTTCGACCTGTACTCTATTAGAAATTCCAGTTGATCTGGGGTTTCCATAGAGAATAACGAGAGATCGAATTTCGCATTCTCACCCGATATAATAAATGATTCCAGGTTTAAAGAGGGATTTTCTGTACCCGAAAGTTCCATATTCTGGAGCACCAACATCACATCGAATAATGGATTCCTGCCTGTATCGCGGCTTAATTCCAGGGATTCCACCAACTCTTCGAACGGGTAATCCTGGTGTTCAAAAGACCTGAGAGTTCGGTCCCGTACCTCTTTTATAAAATCTTTGAATGTTTTCTCACCTTCCGGGTAATTGCGAAGTGCAAGTGTTCCGATGAACATACCGATAATTGAAGATAAATCCGCATGATTACGGCCAGCTACCGGGGTACCGATAATAATATCTTCCTGGCCCGATAGTTTCGATAATAGTATATTAAATGCCGCATTAAGAAGGATAAAGAGTGTTATATTCTCCCCGATTATAAATCGATTAAAATCAATCGCCTCTTCTTTTCCAATTACAAATCCAAGGCGTCCACCTGCGTATTCCTGGATAATCGGGCGGGGGAAATCAAGTGGGAGATTTAATACAGGTAATTCTCCACTGAATTGAGCCTTCCAGAACTCTTCCTCCTTTTGCTTTTCAACCAATCTTGCTTCCCGGTTCATCCAAACCACATAATCTTTGTATTGAAGTGTTAATGGCTGAAGCTTTGCCCCATCTCCTTCTTTGTAAAAGGTAAACAATTCCTGTTGGAATAAACCCATTGAAATACCGTCAGAGACAATGTGAGGCATATCATACATAATAATGAAGCCATTATTTTTCCATTCAATAATCCCTCCCCTTAATAATGGGGCCAAGGAGAGATCAAAAGGACGTATAAACCCACGGGCTACCTTCCGGGTTTCTTCTTCCGTTTCTGTTTTATAAATTTCTAATATGAAGGAAACCTCGGGATGAATTTTCTGAACCGGATCTTCGTCCATGAGATGAAAGGAAGTTCTGAAACTTTCATGCCGTTTAATAATTAACTCAAATGCTTGCTCAAGTTTTATAGTATCAATCCAATCCCTTGTGTGATTGAATACCGGCATATTGTATCCTATGCTGTCAAGCTCCATACGGTTTAAAATATACTGTCTTTTTTGCGCCGGAGAAAGCACATAGTAAGGCATTTCCTTTACTTTCTCTATAGAAGTATACTGCTCCCCTGTCGATTGTTTAATAAGCCGTGCAATTCCTTCGATGGAAGGAAATTGGAACAATTGGATCAATGTCATTCGGACATTGAAGGCCTTATGAATTCGTGAGATTAGTAATGTACCCTTTAATGAATGACCTCCCAACTCAAAAAAGTTGGAGTTGATCCCTACAGACTGAGGATCGATTTTCAAAACCTCTGAAAATATCTCATGCAGTTTAATCTCGATCGTATTTCGTGGAGCAATGATCTCTTTATTATTAACAGTATTTTCAGGATCAGGGAGCGCTTTTCGATTGATTTTTCCACTTGGAGTAAGCGGCATTTTTTCAAGAAATGTAAATCCCGATGGTATCATATATGAGGGTAGATAACGAGAAAGAAACTCTCCCAATAACACCGGTGAAATTTCATTTTCATTGACTACATAGGCGTAAATGTACTTATCACCCAAGCTATTCTCTTTTACTAAAGCCACTGCTGATTTGATTCCAGGGTACTCCAGAATCTTGTTTTCAATCTCACCCAGTTCGATACGTAGCCCTCTTATTTTAACCTGGTTATCGATACGCCCCAGGAACACGATATTATAATCTGCCCGGTCGCCGGAAGCGGATTTCCAGGCTGTAAGATCACCCGAACAATAGAGGATCTTTTCCGGCAAATGCGGAGTCTCGATAAACTTTAACTCGTTCAATCGTGGGTTATTATGGTAACCTCTCGATAAACCTGCACCTCCGATGCATAGTTCTCCCGGTACACCCAGGGGAACAATCCTGCGGTATCGATCGAGTATATATACTTTAAAATTAAAAATAGGTTTGCCGATCGGGAGATTTGCACCTTTTACCAGTTCCCGTTTTGTTACTACATAAGTGGAAGTGATATCCGTACACTCAGTCGGGCCATAGGTATTAACCAACTCGCAGGTAATATGTGGTGCACCTAGCCAGGGGATTAGTTTTTCAACGATTATTGATTCTCCTCCCAGGAACAAGTACCGCATCGATTTCAATGCATTGTAATTACCAGGTGCCGTCTCATCCATCAATGGATAAAAGGCGGAAGGAGCTGCATTGAAATAGTGAATAAATTCTTTTTCAATTATCCTGGAAATCTCTTCATAATCGGGAAGCCCCGGAGAAATTAGAAATAGCGTTCCTCCCGTCAACAAAGGGGCATATAAATTCTTCTGAGCCAGATCGAAACTAACCGGCGCAATCAATAATACCCGGTTATATATTTCCAGTTCAAATGTAGGGATATACCAGTTCATCAGGTTTACAAAACTCCCTATTTTTATCATAGCCCCTTTCGGTGTTCCAGTCGAACCCGAAGTGTAAATAACATACATGAGATTTGAATGATGTGGGCGAATCGGTTTTTGTGATGGATGTAGTGAATCGAACAGCTTGTCATCCAATGTAATAACCCTTTGTGCTTCACCTTCAAAACGCATAGTGCTTAGAGTAGAAGCGAGGACCACTCTTGCTCCACTGTCGGAGAGCATGTATTGTACCCGTTCATCCGGGTAATCCGGATCGATCGGAAGATAAGGCGCACCTGCTTTCAATATACCAAATATACCTGCAATCATTTCAATAGAGCGCTCTACCATCAAACCCACCATCATGTCCGGGCGTATTCCATTTTCAACCAGAACATCCGAAATAATTCCAGCACGTCTATTTAATTCACGGAATGTAAGATGAACAAATCTATCCTCAAAATTACCCTGTACAAACGAAGTTTTCCCCACAAGAGCTATTTGATCCGGTGTTCGCTCCACTTGTTCTTCAAACCATTCGATTATTGTTTTATCCTGCGGATAAGGCATTGTCGTATCGTTTAAATCGTACAACAGGAATGCTCTTTCCTCTTCACCAATCATTTCGATATCTTTAATTTTTATAGACGGTTTTTCAACCACGTTACGCAAAATACGTTCAAAATAGGATGCAAAACGTTCGATGGTTTCTTCTTTAAACAATTTCGACCGGTATTCCATTAAAAATTCCAACTGATCCGGTGTTTCCATGGAGAACAGCGAGAGGCCGAATTTCGCGTTCTCACCCGATATGATAAATGGTTCCATGTTTAGAGGGGAGGCTTCATCCCGGGAATTCTCCATATTCTGAAGAACCAACATGACATCGAATAATGGATTCCTTCCCGTATCACGTGTTAATTCCAGGGATTCCACCAGCTCCTCGAATGGGTAATCCTGGTGTTCGA
>JAKAGC010000391.1 GCA_021817755.1 Acidobacteriota bacterium
GTATAATCTCAAGGGGATCAATGGTACCAGGGAAAGGCTCCCCTGGAGAAATAGCTTCAAAAGGTATTGTTTGATTTCGTAATGGAATCTCTGGTAATTCAAGTCGATAGGTCAAAGGGATTTTTTTACGGTTATTGTCAATGGATTCAGGCTCTATATGCAGCCAGGATGAAAGTCGACAAGCCATTTCACGTACTACTGAGTTAGGGCTTATACATAAATGACTAATCTCTTTTGAGAATTGCTCAACAAAATCTTTTCTTTCAATAATGATTGATTCCAGAATTGCAAGAACTCTACCTTGTAAATCTTCATCTTTATGAAGTAGCACATTTAATTTTGATTCAATAATCTCATCCTCCCACACACCAAGAATAATTTCGCAAAGCCCTATATGTGCTTCATGTCTAATTTCGAAACTAGGTATTGAAAGGGCGCTTAACAATACTTCAATTAGCATGTCAGTATGAGATATTGGCTCAGATTGCTCATTGGGAGTTGGGGGGAATTTATCCAAAGTTGAGAATTCGGATAGACAATAAATATGTTCTTCTAATTCCCTCCAAATTTTTTCGAAAGGCGGTGACTCAAAAAGGATAGGAAGTAATTCATCAATATTGTAAACAAAAACGATTGGGTAACGAAATTCAGAAAAATAGTCTTCAACTAATAAATTATACGCTTTTTTTCTACCACTTTTTGGTTCTAATGCAATTAAGCTTTTCACCGCGCCTAATCTTGTACCTCCATCAGACCATATATCCCATCCACGAGGTGACGATTCCCTCATCGCTTGATCTGCAAGTGTACGGGAGTAATCATAGCATTCCAACGTTACTAAACGCTGTGCAAAAAGTGACAATACAACAGGGCTTGGATTGAGTCTTTTTAGTTTCGCATTGAGCTCTTTAATTTGTTTTTCATTCATCGAATCAATAACTTTCGACAGTACAAGTTCCCAGCGAAAGTACTTAGCTTCTTTTGTTAATTCTACAAGTTCGAGTAATTCTTCATAAGAATTAGTCTCAAAGATTACCTCTTCGCGCGTAAGATCGCGACCTGACTTAAGTTCAATGTCGGGGTGGGTTGAATTTCTATGTTCTTTTGGCCTTGAAGCTTTTCTATTTAATTTAATTTCAATCCAAGAAGTATCAATTCCAGCTTTTCTCCCACCTTCTATTAATGCTTTAAACCATTTTGGACGTTCTGACGGATATATCTTTGTCTCGATAGCTGAAAGCATTAGTTTTAAAAGATTTTTTATTTTTGCAGCATCACGCATATGTCCCTTTGAAGCAACTAATGATGGTAGATTTTCAGGAAAGTTAGTCTGAAATGGAATGATAAGGTGTTTTACAACCGAAAAAATGATTTCAATTGGGGGAGATGGTGAATTTAAAGCAGCAGTAACCATACCTTCAATACCTTTAGTAAAATGGATCGCTCCTTCATCCAATAACCATGAGAATAGAGTTAGAGCGTGACCTGGATTCCAGGTTGCGCATATATCAATCAATTCTTTTCCTGCATCTACGATATCTCCTCCTCGGTCTGAATTTATTAGAAAGCAAAAGGCAGCAGAAAAAAGACGGATTCTCTCTTCCACCCCTACAATTCCAACTTTATTAATTTTTTTTAACCAATCAACCCACACTTTGAACTGATTATCTTTGGGATGATGAATTCCAAAGGAGGTTTCTATCATCCGCGGAATTAAAAATTGGGCACGCTCAGGTTTTTCTGCTACCAACCATGCCTGAGCTTGCTCAGCATAATTTTGAACACGCTCATTTAATTCATCTCCATCATTCATAATTTTTTCAATAGAGTCGAGTCTCTTAATGAGTGATTCCTTGTTGCTATCAATCCGAAAAAGTTCCAACGATATATGGCGTCTCCAAGAAGCTGACCAATATCTCTTTGTATAATCATTATCCCATTGCTTTTCAAAAGTATGAGCAAGTTCTGTTACTGCTTCTAATCCGTGTTCATCAACTGCCTGAATCATGAATGTAAAATACCCGGGTGCTTTTCTTTTGAATTTATACCAATCCCAATTCATTGTTTCAACTGCATCCCGATTAAAAAATTGTATTGCTGGTAGTAGTTGGCGTATTAGTTCTGGAATTCCAATCTTTTCTTTGCGCCAAGCGCATCCCCAAAGATTTGAGATTATGACAAGCATTCTCTCAAATAAAACATTCGCTAGTTGTTGATTATCGGCAGAGCCTGGAACTGCTGATGATGGGTTAACTGGTGAACCGAGTGAAGAGAGAACACGATTTAAGAGGATTCGTGCCTGAAATTGGGATAAATCTTCTTCATCGTTGCGCATGTCTTTATTAAGCTGAGGTTGTGGTACTTCACTTATCCAAGATGTGGCCCTTTCAATATCATTTTCTAATCGAATGAATGATTCTGCAATTAATATTTTTTCGTAATCGCTTGTTGGATTTTTGCCAGCCCATTTTATAATACGTTGAAAAGCTGAATCCGCCTCACTTTTGCTGTTTCTATTAAGGCAAATTAAAAAATCAAGCAATATAATTACTTCTTCGTTAAATCCCCGATCAATCAAAAATTTTCTTAATTCCCTGATTTTTTTTATTTCGCCCCAACCAGAGACACTATGTACTAAAGAAAGTATTGCATTCAGTTGGATTTCCTTTTTGTTTTTTTCCTCCAGCGAAGATGAATGATTATACCTCGAATCAGGATGAAGTTGTTCGATTATTTGAAATATTTTTTTGAAAGATCTGAAATAGTGTGCAACATTTATCCATTTAGTTATTTTTTCAATATCAGTACTGCCGACACCTAAACCGGAGGAGCCATTAAGTAACGATAGTGGTTCGGCAGCATCAAAAATTTGTCTTGCTTTATCAAAATAGCCCTTTGAGATTAGTTCACCACAAAAATCCAAAGCAATGGATTCTGAGACTTGCAGTTTACGTCCATGTAATACATATTTAGCCGCTGTGTCTAAACCATAAACATTGAGCAGTAAACGTGGCATATCAGTGGCATCGCGCAGATTTTCATCGCGGTCACTTAACTCTTTCTCAATTAGAAATGCCCTGATAATAGCAATTCCATCCAATTCCTCCTTTGCAGCTTTTAAACAAAGGGAAATGTCATCAATTATATCTTCTAATGGACGAAAAGAAAAATATTGTTTCCGAAAGTACTCTTGAGTGCCTAATTTTAGTACTGATTTATTTTCGCCAGCACTTGCTAAATGATATAGCTTTTCCCATGCCCAGGATGTATTTGGATCGGCATTAGTAGCATATTCAGCCAGTTTAATATGGTATTTTCGGTGCTGTTTCTCATCTGTGATATTGAAAATATTTCTGCCTGTCTTAGCAAGAACAAATTGTCGGAAGCTGTTGTGAAAGAAATGCCAACGTGTTTTTGTTTCTGCTCTAAAAAAGTGTCGAGCTGTATCTAAAAAGCGCTTGATTACTGGTTCCTCCACCCATTTTAAAACCTCATCGAGCTCAACAGCTCCTCTTAAACGGGAAATATAACCTAATAATTCCCTGATTTTCTCATCTGCATCAATGCTTTGCCAGTATACCTCATAATTTTGTTCTATATCCACTTTATAAGGAGTCGTTTCATTTAAAATAGCGTGAAGCTGTTCTGTGTTTGAAATGCCCTGAATTCTTTGGAGTAAGTAACTGAGAGCCAATGGATGCCCTTCAGAGAGATAGAATATCTTTTCTTTTTGAGAATCCTCTAAAGGCATTGATGAGGGACTGGCTTCAATTATTGAGAAAACAGCTTGTCTGTCAAGTTGAGACATAGTAATCGTTCTTCCGGGCTCCTCCAAATGAACAAAAATTCTTGGGGATAATCCCACAAGATCAAATTTTTGACTTCCTAAAATAAAAATAACACCTTCCGGTATTACATCTGGAAGTGGCAGGTCAGAAAGGAGTGTTCTTTCTGGTTGTTGTTCTCTCTCGATATGATCAAGGCCATCCACCATTATAATAGTACGAATTCCTTCTTCTAACCAAATCCTTCCCAACTCTTGTAATTGATAACTTATACAAGATTGCAGTTCATCTCTTGATTTGGGTTGACTTTTATCGGTTCCTCGAATACCATTCTCTTTCAATGAATAATACAGATCATGGAGAAAATTAATTGACTCACCTCTGCCTAATTTTGTATCATCAGGAACAAATGCGTAATAACGAATAATCCTAAATCCTTTACGGTATCGAAATGTCTGGGTCAATGTAGTAGATTTTCCAGATCCAGGAGTTCCAACCAGAGCTAAATAACCATGGTTAAAATTATTTAAACTTGTCTCTAAGGAATTAATCGTTGAATTAATAGGCTGGTAATGCAGTTCGTCTACCCAAAATTCATGTGTAAATTTAAATTTGAATCGATCTTCCCAACCGAGTTTTTTCAGTAGCTCTTGGTTGGAGAATTGAATCGTTCTCTTCTCATCACCTGCAAGTTTAATCAAAAGTCCAAAAATTTCTTCAACATCATAAAATCTACGCCATTCATCTCTGTCACTAATTTGTTTTTCTTCAATATCAAATTGTTTTTCGAATTCTTCGAGGTTCATTGCTTCTTTTTTTAAACAGGCCAAATCCGCCATGGTAATCCCAGATGGTCAACGGAATTCCTTTCTCTTCAAGGTATTTTCGCACCACATCGTACCAGTAAACCCGGTCGGACGAAGGACTGTTGGGAATATAAACGCCAAACTCACCGCAAAACAAGGTAACATTTCGCGAAGTTTTGAAATTCACGGCAATATCGAACCATTTTTTCACCGCCGCGACCGTGCCGTCATTCTTATAATTATTCAGCGAACTTTCAACCCAGGTTCCCTTTGCGCTGGCCGGAGTTGCTGGCATACGGGTTGCGTCATACGGGAAAGGCACACCGGCCAGATCCTGCATGTAACTGGTCCAG
>JAKAGC010000392.1 GCA_021817755.1 Acidobacteriota bacterium
CCCGAACGTCGAACCGGGAATATTACCCTCAATCATCGGCTCAAAAACGGTTGTATATCCTTGATCGTATGGAGTTTGGAAGTACGGGTTACAATATGCCGTCTCTTTTTGAAATCCATGAAGAGATCGGGGTGGAAAGGCTCGAGAAAGCCTTTCAAAAATTGATTGAGCGGCATGAATGTTTTAGAACATCCTTTCACCTGGTATCGGAAGAACCTGTACAGCATATATCGGATAGGGTTGAATTTTCTATCCGGCAAATGGAAATTTCAAATGAGAATTTGCTTCAATCCAGTTTCAAAGAATTTATCAAACCCTTTGATCTTTCCAGCGCCCCGTTATTACGAGTCGCATTTATCCGCATTCCCAACCGTTCATCCTTTTTAATGATCGATATGCATCACATTATTACGGATGGATTGTCGCTCCGAATCTTACAGGCTGAATTAGCTGAAATTTACCGCACCATAGACACTGCGGGACAACAGCCGGACTTAGTTTCAATACCTGTTCGATATGTGGATTTTGCTGCCTGGCAAAAGAGCGACACATTTATTGCAGGGATTGGAGAGCAGGAAAAATTCTGGCTGAATCAATTCAGTGATGAAATCCCGGTACTGAATCTTCCTCTCGATTATGTCCGTCCTGTCACCCAGAGTTTCGAAGGTTCGGTCTTATCCATCCAATTAAATGCTTCACAGGTTCTTCGGATAAAAGAGTTATTGAAAGACCGGTCGGTAACGATGTTTATGTTCCTGGTATCGATTTTTACGATATTGTTATCCAAACTGAGCCGCCAGGAAGATATCGTCATCGGGACACCTGTTGCAGGTAGAAGCCGCCCGGAACTTGAACATATTATCGGGATGTTTGTTAATACGCTTGTGATTCGAAGTTTCCCAAAGGGAGAAGTTAGCTTTAGTGGGTATTTGGATCAAATTAAGCAAAAATCCCTCGATGTATTTAAGAACCAGGATTTCCCTTTTGAAGAGCTGGTGGAAAAACTCTCCATTGTTCGCGATGCAGGAAGAAACCCGTTATTCGATGTGCTCTTTGTTCTTCAAAATATCGATCAACATGAGAATTCATCACCGTTGAAATTAACTCCCAGAACTGAAAAGCGGAATGCATCCAAATTCGATCTATCGATGGGAGCGATGGAAACACAGGATACGTTGAGGATTGAACTTGAATACGGTACGCGGTTGTTTGAAGAAAAGACCGTAAAGCGCTTTCTTTTATTCTTTGAAAAGATCATAAATGAAATTCTCGATCAGCCGGACAAGAAGATCGATGAAATTCAAATCATTTCCGAAGAGGAAAAACGGCAAATTTGTTTTGATTTCAATGCCACGCAGCATTCATTCGGAGATATCACCCGAAAAACCATTATTCAATTATTTGAAGAACAGGTACAACTTACACCGGAACGTTTGGCTCTGGCAGGAAACAGTCGCATCCTGAAACCAACAACAGACACCCTGGATTCCAATGATTTCTCAGAACTCAGTTACAGAGATTTAAACGATATTTGCAATGGGATCGCCCAGGTATTGAAAAAACATGGTGTTCAATCGCAAAAGATTGCAGGATTGATGATCGAGCCCTCTATCGATACGATAATAGGGCTGTTGAGTATATTAAAAACCGGGGCAGCTTATCTCCCAATCGATATCGAACAGCCTATCGAACGGAAAAAATACATGCTCCTCGATAGCGGTGCTGCGTTATTGTTAACTAGTGATCCTGTGATTGGAGAAAAAGGCGATATGGAATGGGGTTGCCCTGTTTTATCGATGGGTGATGCATTTATTGAAAGCCAAAAATATAAAAAGCAAGAAAACCCTGAAACTTACGGTGAACCTTCTTCTATTGTTTACACGATATATACTTCGGGTACTACGGGAAAGCCGAAAGGTACACTGATTGAAAATAGAAACCTGGTCAACTATGCCTCATGGTTTAAAGATAAAGCGGGTATTAATCGGGAAGACCGGGCATTATTAACCTCATCGTATGCCTTTGACCTGGGTTATACCTCAATTTATCCCTCGTTATTAAGTGGCGGAACTCTTTATCTCATTCCCAAAGATGTAATTACCTCTGCGGAATCGTTGATTCAATATATCAAAGACCATGGTATAACCTACCTTAAAATTACACCGTCGTTACTAAGTACGATTATAGAGAGTACTCTTTTCTCAGAAGAAAACCTCAAGAGTATCCGCCTCATTGTACTAGGCGGAGAACCTATCAAATTAAGAGACGTGGAAATTTTACATAACCGGGCAGCTTCTATCCGGGTAATGAATCATTATGGCCCCACTGAAACAACAGTGGGTTGTATCGCGCAGTTTATCGACTTTGATTCCTTCGATGCCTATAAACAGAGACCGACTATCGGATATCCAATCCACAATATGCGTATTTCGATACTCGATAACCGGTTGAACATGGTTCCGGTTGGAATCCCGGGAGAGTTGTGTATTTCAGGTGCAGGTACGGGTAGAGGGTATTTGAACAGACCGGGATTAACCCAGGAACGGTTTATTGCCAATCCCTATTTCGATGATAGCTTGATGTACAGAACAGGTGATATGGCACGGTGGACCTGGCAGGGAGCGGTTCAGTTCCTTGGCCGTATCGATACCCAGTTAAAGATTCGGGGATATAGAGTCGAAATCGAAGAAATCGAAAACCATATCTTACATTATCAAAATATAAAAGAAGCGGCAGTAATAGATAGGCAGCAGGCACATGGTGAAAAATACCTTTGCGCTTATATTACCTCCATAAATAAAGAAGAAATCGATCAAGCGGATTTAAGACAATATTTATCTCAATATCTTCCAGATTATATGATTCCCTCTTATTTTATTTCAATGGAGAAAATACCGCTCACTGCCAATGGAAAAATCGACCGAAGAGCGCTTCCTGAAATCGAGATGTCTGTGGAATCCTCGTATGAAGCCCCCAGGGATCACGTGGAAAAGCAGCTTACGGAGATATGGAGCGATGTTCTGGGAATTCAATCGGACCTCATCGGTATCGATTCCAATTTCTTCCAGCTCGGTGGCCATTCATTAAAGGCTACCATCATTATTTCCAGGATTCATAAAGAATTCGATGTTAAAATACCATTAAAAGAAATATTTAAAAATCAGACGATTCGCACATTGTCGCAATCGATCCGGGAAATGGGAAAAATCCATTTCACTTCCATCCAACCGGTTGAGAAGAAAGAATTTTACCCGTTGTCTTCGGCACAGAAGCGTTTGTATATTCTCCAGCAATTGGATGAGCATAGCACAGGATATAATATGCCTTTCGCCGCTTCGCTTGAAGGTGAACTGGATAAAGATATCGTTGAAGAAGTTTTCTGGTGCTTAATCGAACGGCACGAAATATTGAGAACTTCTTTTCTCAATCTCGATGAAACCCCGGTTCAGCAAGTACATCTGTTGGTTCCATTCCATCTTGATTATTCCCAGTATGAAGAGAAGCGAGACGGCGATATCATGTCGATAATCACCAGGTTCGTACGTCCTTTTAATCTGTCCGAATCGCCCTTAATGAGAGTTGGACTGGTAAAACTGGAAGAAAAAAGGCATTTGATGTTGGTGGATATTCACCATATTATTTGTGACGGGTTATCCAGGCGAATACTGGTAGAAGAATTCCTGGCACTCTATTCGGGTAAATACTTACCTGAACTGCGAATCCAGTATAAAGATTTCGCTCAATGGGAGAATGGAGAAATAGGCCTGGAAGCTCAGGCTCAGCAATCCTCCTATTGGAAAACGATATTCGATACCGACATCCCGTTACTGGAACTTCCTACGGATTTCCCAAGACCGGCTGTACAGAGTTTCGAAGGAAATAAAATCTATTTTGATATTAACCCGGAAGAAACACAGAAATTAAAAGATCTGGCCATAGAAGAAGGAACCACGTTGTATATCGTGCTTCTTTCCATATATTTTGTATTCTTATCCAAATTAAGTAATCAAGCAGATATCGTTATTGGAACACCCACTCTCGGACGCCGTCACAGCGACCTGGAAAAGATCATCGGTATGTTTGTCAATACATTGTGTTTACGGAACTTCCCACAAGGTGATCTGGGATTCAGGAAATTCTTACGAAAAGTAAACGATAATACATTGGAAGCTTTTGAAAACCAGGATTACCAGTATGAAAACCTGGTAGAATCCCTTTCCATTAACAGAGATGCAGGGCGTAATCCGATATTCGATGTTATGTTTGTTTTCCAGAATTTCGATGCAGCCATTATTGAAATCCCGGGCCTCAGCTTGAAACCTCTCGAACGCGAAAGTGGAATCGCCAAATTTGATCTCACGTTATTTTCGGAAGAAAAAGATAATCGAATTTTATTAACCTTCGAATATTGCACGCGTTTATTCAAACAAGAAACGATAAACCGGTTCAGCGGTTATCTACTCAATTGTATTCACAGCATAGCCAATGACAACCGCCAGTTGCTTTCTCATGTCCGGATCATGGATGAAGAAGAGAGAAACCGGTTGTTAATAGAGTGGAACGATACACGTCGTCCATATCCCGACCAAAAAACCATTCATCGTTTATTTGAAGAACAGGTGGAAAAATCGCCGGATCATCCGGCTGTTATGTGTGAGAATTCACAGCTAACATACCGTGAATTGAACGAACAGGCGACTATTCTCAGCCGGTATTTGATGGCGCGGGGAGTTAAGAAGGAAGATATCGTGGGTATCATGGCAGAACGCTCCCTGTCTGTAATCGCCGGAATACTTGCCATATTAAAAGCAGGAGGCGCTTATTTACCGATCGCCCCCGATTATCCCCGCGACCGCATCGATTATATGCTACGTGATTCGGGTACTAAAATTCTTATCGACGATTCGATATTGGATGAGGGATTAAAATTTTCGGAAACAAAC
>JAKAGC010000393.1 GCA_021817755.1 Acidobacteriota bacterium
GGGAAAGCGTTCATCATATTCTTTTCCTTTATGATAAAGGTCTCTAAAGTGGAAGGGGCCGTTTTTGATTTTTATATGATCTTCCGCATCCATCCATGCTGATTCCAGGGAGAAACCATTGGAAATGCCATTGTAAAAACGAACCGCCAGGTTTGTAGCTACTTCATCATCGATAGCCTGGGAAGTTCCTATGACAGCAGGAACTCCTGCTTTTGTCAAATCGAGAGCATGTTGTTCTGTAGAGCAGGCATTGAGGAATATCAATTTCAATCCATTTTCCCGTGAAAAGAAATCGACAAGACCTTCCCTGTAGGCAGGCGCATGTTTACCTGAAAAAGACTCGGTTAATAATCGATACTCATCGGCATGGCCTCCATAGTGAAAAATAACAATTCTTCCGTTATACCTTTTATCCTGGAAAACATCGAGAATATCATCGATAGATGCATTGGAGCGTTCGACAATTTGGCATAATCCATCGTTTTCTGCTTTGGATAATGCATTTCGAATCATACGTTGTTCATTTGAGAGGTTACGTAGATAATGTGCATTATTGACCCGGTCATTGGCAAATGCAAGAAATATAATGGGTATTTCTATAGGTAAATCATTGGAAATGAGCATTTTTAAATTTCCATTTTTTTATAATACAATTTTAATGATAACCGTTCCAAAATCCTGGATTTTTTTCGCCTGTGTTTCAGATTTTCTGGTTTCCAAGAGTTCTTTTTGGGCAAATTTGAGATCATCCAATTTTTCGAGTTCGGTCCAATCGGCACATGCCACGATGAACAGATAAGTTTTTTTCCCCTGTGCGGTTCCCCTGGCAGATGAATTGGGTTTGACCGAAGGGATACTTTTAATCTTGTATGTGGCGAGCGGGTATGTACTGTAATCGAGAGTATTGTCAAGGGATTTAAGTTGATTACCGTCAAAGTAAAATGTTACCCACCAAATTTTAATATTGGATGTAAACAAGGGGGGGAAAACCGTTCGATCTATTTTAACGACAATTGGTAAGAATTGATTAAACAGGTAGTCTTCCAGTAGTTCTCTTTGTGGTTGTTGCTCTTTTTTATTAAGGATTCCTTTGTAGAAAGAGAGAACGTTACTCATGGCTGTTTTATCCAGGCCGAATGCTTTGTAGACCATGGAGCGAATGACGGTTCGTTTTTCTTCGGGGAAAGCACGGAATCCTTTTTCAGCGGTTTCCAGGTTTTTTTTCATTTCTTTTTCTTTCTCCGGGGAGAGGGGTTTGTCTTCGATTTTTATTTCACCCATGGCGTTGTTGATATCGGAGTACAGGTTCAAAGAATCTTCCTGAGTGCCTCTTGTGGTACCACTGGATTCCTGGCCCTCTTCTTCAAAAATCCGCTCAATGCCTTTCCATTGGGAGGGTTTGGCAAAGAAATCCAGTAATTCTTTTGAAGGTGGATTTTCAAGAGTATCTACGGTTGCATACAAAGGACCTGAAATGGTTTTATTATTGCCGTTTGGAAGAACAACCTCAATTGAGGCATTGGGATAAATCATCACAGCATCATCTTTTTTGAGGATAAAAGGAAGTTGTTTTTCTAACCGTATGACTTTTGTATTGGTTTTTATTTTTACGGTTCCATTTGATGAGATAATTTTATATTCATCTTCTGCTGTCAGAGCTGTTGAAAATGACATCATAAAGACAATAGTCATTATTAACGAATAAATCCACCATTTTTTAGTATGAATCATTTTATTCTCCTTTCTTTCAAACTCAAACTGATCGTTCTTATTATAAATATTTGATATTAAACAGATACTAATTTTGATTAAAAATTTTGCTTACACATGGTTTAATCATTGTTTTGATTTACTAATTTAATCCATTTTTAAAACCTTTATTTAATAGTAATTTGACAATAGTTCTATTGACAATCAGGTTTTAATATTAATTAATATTCAAATTAAAGTAAATCGTAAAAATTGTGCAAAAGTCCTTATATGGTTTATATTAATAAGTAACAAATATCTAAAAAATAAATCAAATAGAGATTAAATTTTATTAAAATCCTCAAGGCTCAAGATTTGATAATGGTCCAAAGTATTTAATATTAGAAAAAAAAATGCCCTAAAATTATTATGTAAAAAGTAACCAGAGGGAATAGTAGAGTTTTTAAATACAGTGAGCAATATTTAAACCCCACTCCATTTTTGGGTAAGTAATTAATTTCAATTGAAATTCAAAGAATAATCTTCATTTGAATTTGCGAAAAATTGGCATTGAGGGTTTCTATTATACCTTAAGAATATTTCATTGCCCCAAAAATTATCAACAGAATTTAATAATTTTAATTAGAATTATTCCAGCCCCTTTTTATTTATTTTATTGGAATATATTTAGATCATTTTTAAGGTCTTTATTTATGATATCGCCCTCTATTGTAAAGCTTAAAATATTTTATAAGAATCCTTCCGATACTGAAAACCCTGGCTACTGTCTTATAACATAACCTTGTTGTATAAACAAGAAATGCAGTAGCAACCACCTCCATAAAAAAGAATTTTATAATATCCCACTTATCAACCTGAGCTAGGAGCGATTCACCGGGATTACGATAAGATGCTGTTATCCATACCATTGAAATAAAATCCAATAGAATCAAACTGGCTATGGTAATGGCAGGTAAGTACACCAATACTCTAAATACAGTTAACATTATTTTATTGGGTCTATATTCACCCCCGGCTAATTGCCGGTTGAATTTTATTGTTTGTTGATCTATTTGTGTAATATTAATAAAAAATATATAGGAAGAGATTCCATAAAAAATCCATTCCATATTATTTGTGCTCCAGTTGTTTGTATTGTTTAAAATCGATTTGATGATCTTTTTTTCTCGCTTGATACTCAAATAAAGCCAAAGAGTAAGAAGAGATAGTCCTGCGGAACCGAAAACCGCTCCATCGCTAATTCCCACTTTAATTCCAATGAAAGGCAAGGTTATATATGAACTTTCAACCCACTGCCTGATAATTTCGGACTGAACAGATGTAGTCCCCGAACTTAATGCGGCGTTTGCAGGGAAACTCCTGTACCAGGAGAAGTAGGCATTCCACAATGCCAAAGCAATTGTCAACGATCCAATTATGGAAATCGCAAATGCAAGACGGGACATCTTTTGGGCATCCCTAACTCCTTCTAGACGAAATTGCATGATCTCGGCGTCAAGTTTTCTGGTTTTTGAAGTGGATTTATGATTTTTATTTAATTTATCAGGATATCGATCATTTCGATTTGGATAAAACATGGGTTGGCCTCCTATTTTGTTGCGGATGCAACAAGAACCAGGTCTTTGTTTATCATAATGGAACCGGATGCTGAAACTAAGTTTTGATCTAATGTAACAATGAGTTTTGTATAACCATTTTTTAATGAATAGGCGTAATCGATTTTATCTCCGTCACTGTATTGGGTAATGCCTTGTACAGGGTTCCCCTGTACGCCGGTTCCAACTGTGACAGAGAGTGTAAATTTGTTAACTCCGGAGGCAGCCGCAATTAGGGTACGATCGGCGTCCATGGTAATAATCCCACTTGCAGGAACAGGATTCCCGTCTAGAGTTACAAGGAGGTTTTTATAATCCTGATTTAAGCTGTAGGAGTAATTAACGGTTGTTCCGGCAGGATAATTCATAGTTCCTGATTGGGGTGAACCATCAACCCCTACATTGACGGAAGTAGTGAGACAATATGTTTTCCCGGTTGAAACGACCAGATTATGATCCTGGTCCATCGTAATAACACCTGAAGCAGTAACCATGTTTCCATCGAGCTTTAACTCAAGATCAGCGTAACCTGACTGGAGAGAATAGCTGTAGTTAAGGGTTTCGCCATCTTTATAATAAAACGTACCGGTATCGGGTAACCCGATGACGCCGGTGCCTTTTGTTACAGTGAGTCGATAAGTTTTACCGGCTGTAGCGGTAAGAGTATGGTCTTTATCCATAACAATAGTGCCGCTTGGGGAGACTTCGAGTCCGTCTAGTTTAACGACCATATCCTTATACCCGGATTGTAAGGTATAATTGTATGAGACGGTTTCACCGCTGTTATATTGAGTGGACCCACTAATAGGGGTTCCATCGACTCCGGCGCCTCTGGTCACGGTGAGGGTATAGCGTTTGGTGGCGGTAGCTGTTAAGGTGTGATTGGCATCCATTTTTATAGAGCCGGAGGCAGCGACTTCATTACCGTCGATTTTAACAACCAAGCCAGTGTACCCGGTTTTTATGGTATAATTGTAACTGACGGTAGTACCATTTTTGTGAGAAGAAGTTCCTGAAACAGGTATTCCCTCTACTCCTTCACCAACGGAAACAGTCAAGGTACGGTTTGGTTTTTTTGTCAATATCAATTTAATCAACGCTGCCAAAACAATGACTCCTCCTATTACCATTAACCATGGAAATTTTTTCTTTTTTATGACATCGGATCTGGGATTTTCTATGACATGGACTGTTTCCGTTTTTATAATTTTTCTTATTCTTTCAGCTTCCCGAATGAGATTATCATTATTCCGTTCATCAGGAATTATATAATTTATATCATATTTAAATATATTTTTTAGAGCAGTTTCCATTTCGGCTCTGTATTTCTCATCTACAGAAAATATTTTCGCCTGCAAATAATATGCTTCAATCAACACTTCATTTTTAGGCGTATTATTTTTTTGGTTCTCCTCTATGAGAATTTTTAACAATTCGATGGCTTTATCGTAATCGCCTTCATCATAATAATATTTTGCTTGGTGTAAATAATTTCCTTTATGATAACTTTCTTGTGCGATTAGTTCATTAGGTATTAAAATCATGGATAAAAAAAACAGAAGGGCAGTCATCGCTATTTTTCTAATGTTCCGATATCCCATTGCATCTCCTTTATTCAAATTCATTCAGGGTATT
>JAKAGC010000394.1 GCA_021817755.1 Acidobacteriota bacterium
ATCATTAAAGAGAGATTATACAAAAATTCTATTAACAGGAGCTACCGGATTTATGGGTGGGTACATGGTTCCTGCAATACTTGATAAAACTGATGCTTTTTTATATTTATTAGTGCGAGGAACAACGCAGGAAAACGCGGAAAACCGTTTTAGAAGTATGATGGAATTTTATTTTGGCAATGATTATCTCGAATCCATTAAAGATCGTGTACAAGTAGTGCGTTCCAATTTTAGTGAAGAATGGTTAGGGCTTGATTCCAGTCGATACAAAGATTTGGCGCAAAATATTGAAGCAGTTGTTCACCCTGCCGCCAATGTCAAACATCATGGGGTATATGAAGAGTTATATAAGGATAATGTAATTGGAACCCAGAATTTATTAAAATTTGCGGAAGCGGAAAAGATGAAAGACTTTCATCACGTATCTACTATTGATGTATGCGTTGGAAATATTCCTGGGAAAGAGTATTCTATATTCACAGAGTTTGATCATAATATCGGGCAACAAACCGATCAAATCTATTTAAAAAGCAAATTGGAAGCCGAAAAGCTGATTCTGAGTTATAGAGAGCGAGGAATGAATGCTTCCATATACCGGGTTGGAAATTTAATTTTTCATTCAGGGACTGGGAAATTTCAAAAAAACATTGAATCGGATTATTTCTATGCAATTATTCGTGGGGTACTAAAATTGAGTGTTATATCTGAAAAGATGAAAAAGATGGTTTTCGATATGTCGTTTATCGATTATATTGCCAAAGCTACAGTACTTCTGCTTACGCGAAAAAACCTGGTAAATGAAACCTACCATCTTGGTAATCCGAATAGATTACCTATGCCTGAATTAGCAGAGATATTTCGTGGAATGGGGTATGAAATTAATGAAGTTAATCAATCAGAAATGGAATCTCATTTATCAAAGTTTTATGGTGATAATGAGCATGAAAAAATAATAGAAATGTTAAAACTCCATTCATGGATATTTGAGGAACGTGAAGGCACTCAAACAGTTCCAATGATAGATAGAACCGTGAGACTGCTTAAAAAATTAGGATTTCAATGGCCTAAGGTAAATCGAATGCATATAGAAAAGATGATTTCACATTGTCATGATGTTAAATTTCTGTGAGGATAAAGATGAAATTTAGAGCATTAGGAAATACCGGAATTGAATTATCAGTAATTGGGCTCGGTGCATGGGCAATAGGAGGAGGTGGATATCGTTTCGGATGGGGCGTGCAAAATGACACCGACTCAATTTCAACAATTCATCGAGCCATTGATATGGGGATCAATTGGATTGATACAGCTCCCATTTATGGAGATGGGCGTTCCGAAGTTATTATCGGAAATTCTTTAAAAAAAATACGCGATAAGATTATTATTTCCACAAAATGTGGACTTCATATGGCCCCTAACAATGAAAACATTGCCATTAATTTAAAAAAGGCAGCTTTGAGACAAGATATTGAAGCCAGTTTAAAGAGATTACAAACTGATTTTATAGATTTATACCAAATACATATACCCAGCAGTGATGAAGATAATCTTGAAGCGTGGGGAATCCTTGAATCCTTAAAAAAAGAAGGCAAAATTCGATGCGCCGGGCTTTCGAATTTTGACTTAAACCAACTTAAACAGTTACATCGTATTTTTCCTATTTCTTTTATCCAACCCATGTATAACATGCTGGATACCATGATTGAAACCGAAATATTGGAATTTTGTAAAACCAATCATATAGGAGTAATTGTATACAGTCCAATGTACAGAGGTCTGTTAACAGGACAATTTAATAACAAGCGTGTGCAAGATCTTGGTGATGATGATAATCGTTCACTTCTGGATTTTTTTAAAGAACCTTTCTTGACAGCCAATCTTGAACTTGTAGAGCAATTAAGATCCATTGCCCACAGAAATAATAAATCGGTTGCTCATCTCGCGATTGCATGGGTGTTAAGACGTTCAGAAATTACATCAGCCATTGTTGGAGCGAGAAAACCGTCTCAAATAGAAGAAACAGCTTCCGCAGGTGACTGGCAAATACCTGAGGCCGATATGCTCGAATTAAATGAACTACTTTCTAATCATTATACACGTTTAGAGAACTTAAAATCCTGTTAAATAAATCCATAAATCATTTTTTGTCTTGACTTTTCTTCAAATAAGGTATAAAAATAATCCTTTAAGTTGCTGACAATTATTGAGAAAAGGAATTTAATGACAAATAAACGATTTCTTGGATGGGTTGGTATTTTAATCTTTTTTATGGCATTTTTAGTTGAAATCGTCAAAGCCATTCCAGTTACAAATAATTATACTCTAGAAAATAGTAAATTTATTATCAATTATCAGGATTATTTGAACAAAAAATTCGTAAAAATTGAACGTAAGAAAACATTATATATAATCATACATACATCCGAGGCCGGGTTAATAAGTACATTGAATACGCTTTCAAATGGGAAGAATGTTGGGAAGTATCGCACAATTGGTGGACATGCACATTATGTTATTGCTAGAGATGGGCAGGTATACCGCATATTAAATCATCGTTACAGAGCCGACCATGCCGGTTTAAGCATGTGGAATGGGTTGGAAGATATTAGTTCTTACTCTGTAAGCATAGAAATGGTAGGTTATCATTATGATTCCCTTACACCCGAGCAATATAAGTCATTGGGCGTTATCATAAAAGTTCTTCAAAGACTCTACAAGATATCTGATAGGAATATTTTAACTCATAGCCAGGTATCCTATGGAAAACCCAATTTATGGCATAAAAGACCCAGTCGCGGCAGAAAAAGGTGTGCAATTAATTTTGATCGGGAGCAAATAGGTTTAGTCGATTCATGGACATTCGATCCGGATGTAAAAGCCGGGCGCCTTGCACAGGACACATATATCTACAATGTGTTTTATAAAAAATATTATAATTTAGCCAAACAAATTCCTGATAAAGCCACTGATATTACTACCGACGATACCCAAATTGTTCAGGGAAAAGAACAGACAGAGGGTATGGAATCCAATGGCGTCCCCATTGAAGAAAAAATCTCTAATATTATTAGCAAAGAAAATACCGCGTGGAATATTGCCGGAGAAGATTATGATGATTCCACTACATTTTATGTTACTCCTGATAATCGCATCTTCAATGGTGAAGAAATTGGAAAATCGATAGGTTGGGCCAAAATCCCTACCGGTACAAAAGTATTACTCAATCAACCCTTGGATCTCGAAGAAAAAAAGGGACCTTTGTTTTTAATTTCCAAGGATTATACTGCATGGAGTTATGCAGGAAAAAATTATTCCGATGCAAATACCTATTATTTCTTACCTGATGGAAATATAATCACCGGAGATAAGATGAAGGATTGGGATAATATCCCCGATGGAACCTATATGATTATTGGATATAAAGAACCCTTTACCATTCGACCTGTAAAGGGACAGACTCCATGGGGGCTTGCAGGTAGAAATCATAAAAAGAAGGATACCGTTTATTATATACCTGGCCAGGGAGTCATAACCGGAGATAAAGTAAAAGATTTTTCTAATCTCCCACCTGGATCACTTTTATTTTTGAGATGTAAAAAATAGATAAGTAGTAATAAACTTCAGTTTTTTTTTGAAAATTCAATTTATTGTTTTGGTAATATAAATCAAACTAATCAATCTATTATTTTCATTAATTTTTTATTCAATAGTAATTCTGCTTCAAATAAAGGGCCGTTGTTATTTTTTAGAATTTTTGTTAATAATACCGTATCTGAATGATTATCTTTGAACGTAACAGGCATTTTCTCAGCTTTTAAAAACGGTTCATCATAAAAACGCGATTTAAATGGTTTTTCTGTTGTTGATCCGATGAATTCGGATTGTGAATAATTTTGAATCGCTATGATCAAATTTGATATTAATTCAGGATCTCCGATTTCTTTTAAATATTGCAAGGAGAGACCGTCATATTCAGGAATAGAAATCGGAGGAGTTGTTAATTGAACTGCTGCGATTATCGGTATTTGGCAGTCATTACCTGTTTCGATTAACCGCTTTTCAATATCGTACATTTGTTGGCTCTGCGTCCATGTACCTGTTTTTTTATCAGGAGAAACAGCTTGTAAATAATCAATAAATACCACTCCAATTGGCAAAGTATGCTTAAATGACTGAATCGAATCGATTAAATCGGTTATATCATAATTCGAATCGATTACATGAATTCGTGAAGACATAGAGATAAAATTTTTTAAACCCAAATACTCAGGATCAGAATTTGCTTTTTCATTAATTGCTTCGATTTCCTGAATTTTGAATTCATATTTCCAACGGTTAAAATTTGAAGTAATTCCATTTACTTGAGAGGAAAAAGGTAATTCGCTTGAAATATTGATTAATTTTAATTCGATATCTTCTCGAGGTTCGGAATAAGAATAATAAAGAAAATGCATTCCAGGGTATCTCGTACTCATATTTAATAGGATATTTAGCATAAAAAGAGTTTTTCCATGACCTGGCCTACTCGAGATCAAGGTTAGTTTTCGATGAGGTAATTTAACATGATTATCCAGGTTTCGGAATCCAAGATACAAGCCATCTGGAGTTTTTTTTATATGGTCAGCCAGACGAGTAACAGAGAAAGGTTCTGCATCTTTTAAGAAATTTCGGTTAATTTTTACTTTCTCTTCATTCGATTTACTTGCGAACGATTGTGGGATTAATTTTGAGAAATACTCAGGTTCCAGGTCATCTTTTCCGATTTCAGGTACATCTATTAGATCATTATCCAATTTGTTTTTTATATCATCTTTTCCAAAAAGAAATGTTGTTTTATCATTGGTTGAAATGGTTTCTGTATTGATTGTCTTCCCTGGATCAATAGATTTACTTTTTATTGTAGTTTGGTTAGAGAAAGTAATG
>JAKAGC010000395.1 GCA_021817755.1 Acidobacteriota bacterium
CTACAGCCATTTAATAAGAATCTGGTATAGTTCATCTGCTTTAAAAGGCTTTGAAAGATAATCATTCATACCTGCTATATAGCATTTTTCCATATCTTCCTTTATCGCATTGGCTGTCATGGCAATAATAGGAGTATGGATGATGTGGAGTTCCTTTCGAATTATTTCAGTAGCAGTAAGCCCATCCATATTAGGCATCTGAACATCCATCAATACAAGGGAGTATTGTTTTACTTTGAGCGCTTCAACCGCTTGTGCACCATCTGTTGCAATATCGAATGGAATAAAGGTTCGCTCTAGCATGGCGGTTGCAACTTTTCGATTGATATTGTTGTCTTCCACAAGTAATAGTTTACACATATCTTTTAACCGTGACAGCCTTACGATATGTTGTTCTTTAGAATCCTTTTGCTGCGAAAAATCACAATACGATTTTTCAGGAGCAAGAACTATTCCTGCTTCTCCTGGTCCGGATGATCCGGGAAATGTTTCCATATCATTGCTTTTAACTCCTTGGTCAGGCAAACCGAATCTAACAGAAAAACGAAAATCACTTCCCTTTTCCGGTACACTCTCTACTCGTATCGAACCATTCATCATCTCCACCAATTGTCTTGAGATAGAAAGCCCTAATCCAGTTCCTCCATATTTACGGGAAGTAGAAGAATCCGCTTGTGTAAAACTTTTAAAAATATTCTCCAGATGCTCTTGTGGAATTCCAATACCTGTATCGCTTACCGAAAATTCAATTGTAACATTATCCATCTCCCGATCAATTAATTGAACATTTAGCGATATCTTTCCTTTTTCTGTAAATTTAACCGCATTTCCCGTCAGATTCAATAAAACCTGTTTTAACCGGATCGGATCACCATTCAATATAGTAGGAATGGATGAATCTACACACATCGAATAGGATATTCCTTTAATTTCTATACGGTGGATAATCATTTGACGTACTTCTTCCAGGAGATTAGGGAGAGAAAAATTAACCGAATCCAGCACAAGTTGCCCTGCTTCGATTTTGGAAAAATCAAGAATATCATTTAAAACCATTAGAAGTTGATCAGCGCTCTGCTTAATCATTGAAATATAACGCTGCTGCTGCGGGGTAAGGTTTGAATCCTGTACCAGATCCAATAATCCGATTACTCCTGACATTGGCGTACGGATTTCATGACTCATATTGGCTAAGAATTTCGACTTTTCACGATTTGCACTTTCCGCCCGTTCCGCCAGTTTTTTTGCTTCTATCGTTGCTTCGTTCAATTCTTTGGTGCGTTTGCTGACTAAACCTTCCAATTTCCTTTTCTGGTGAGCGATACCCCATATTTTGTACCAAATCATCAAGGCAATTAACCCCAATGCAATAATGACCATTTTAAACAGATCGGATTTCCATAATGGGGGAAGGATATCTATTTTTACTGAGATTCCTTTCTCATTCCACACCCCATTATTATTGGAACCTTTCACATAAAAAGAATACTGACCTGGTTCCAGGTTTGAGTAATTAATGGATTTACGTTCCGGGCAATCGATCCATTCTTTATCTACTCCAGCCAATCTGTATTTATACCGGTTTTTTAACGGGCTTGTATAATCCAATGCCGCAAAATCGAATGTAATAACTGCATCTGTATAGGATATATTTAAAGTGGTATCGGTATTTGAAGTTTCGCCTATTGTTGCTATTTCCATTGCATTAGCTGTAACTGTTAACACCATTGGCGGGATGAATGGATTGAGCCGGATACGAGACGGAAAAAATGAATTATATCCCTGCATTCCTCCGAAGAACATTTCTCCCGTATCCGCCAGACAATAACTTCCACTATTGAACTCATTGGCCTGGATTCCATCAGATATATCAAATAAAGTAAAATGTTCCGTTTTTTTATTGAACCTTAATAAACCCTGGTTAGTGCTCATCCACAAACATTCATTTCCGTCACTTAGAATCCCATAGATTACATGATCCAATAAACCATCTTTTCGTATATAATTTGTGAATACACCTTTATTGGAATCAAATTTATTTAATCCCCCTCCTTGTGTTCCAATCCATAATAATCCTTTCCTATCCTCTTTGAAGCGAGCAACGCAAAGAACACTATTATTAGAAATCCCTTTGGGATTAAAAATGGTGTGCTTATATTGGTTGATGTTACCTGTTTTGGGGTCAAACCGGAATAAGCCGCTTCCATACGTTCCAATCCATATGATTTCATTATTATCAATTCCCAATTCCCCATTGATGTGAAAAATCGGATCGGTTCGCCTTTGGTTTCTCGGTTTGATTAACCCATTATAATTTGTTATCTTACCTGAGATAGGTTCCATTCGTACCAAAACACCTGAACTTCCGCCGAGCCAAATATACCCTGAATGGTCCTCATATAAGGTTCGAATACCCGTTGGAGTCATATCTGGTTTATTTGAAATATTGGTCTGCTTGATATGTGTAAATATCGGATATTCACTCTTGAATTCAACTTTATCCAGACCATTTCCTGTCCCGACCCACATGACATCATATTTATCTCGTGTTATTGCATAAACACGATTCGAACTAATGCTATGGGGATTCTTCGGATCATGCAAGAAAGTTCTCGTAGTATTTTTCTTACGATCATAACGAATAAGACCATTATCGAATGTCCCAATCCAATGAATATTCCCTTCACTCTCTGACTCAACGAAAAAACCACGAAGACTATAGAAATTGAATTTCCCATGAGGTGCTTCAGCAAGACGAAACGTTTTAAAACGTCTACGTAGACCACCGTATGTAACTTTATTAACCCCAGCCAAAAAGTAACCGATCCATAAAACACCCGACCGGTCCACCAGTAAACTTCGAATACGATTATCTGTTGTCCCAGAATCCTGGAATCGATTATAGTTAACAAATGTTCTATCTTTCTGATTGAACCGGTTTAAGCCCCCATCGGAAGTACCAATCCATACCATTACCGAATCCGGAGTCTCATCAACGGCTAAAGAAGTAACATAATCCGGGTTTTCGGCGTTAGGAACCGAAATACTATTTTTTAAAGAATCGATTATGGGATTCCCATTATTATCGAATTCCAACCTCTTTAAACCGTCCGCAGTTCCCAGCCATAATGTTAATCCGTTAGGATTTATATCTCTCCTAATGGATGAACCGATAGAGGTTACGATTATATTGGGGGAAGAATCTAATTTTGATTCCGAATGAAAAAAGTTTTCGAATTTTAAATCTTTTTTATCGAGAGATAATCGTGATAGTCCTGATTCCGTACCGACCCAAAGGGATCGATTTAAACCCGAATTGGTAACATGAAGGGCATATATCCGATTTCCGGAAATAGAATTCTTATCATTTGGATTATGGTAAAAATTGATTACCTTAGGAACATTGTTCTCAATCGGGAGAGTGATCCGGGATAAACCGTCAAATGTTCCTACCCATAGATATGAGCAACCATTTGATTCTGTTTGTAGAATCGCTGTAACATTATTATCAGCAAGTGAATCCGGATTAGATGAATCATGAACATAACGCACAAAGGTTTTTGCCTGCCGATTGAAAAATTTAATACCCATGGATCGACTTCCTATCCAAAGGTTCCCCGAAGCATCGTCAGCAATCGCTGTTACAGCATCATCCGCCGGGATAGCGACAAGGGGATCTCTATAAATACCAAAATCATACCCATTATATCGATTCAATCCATTATTTGTTCCAAACCAGATTAATCCATCCTTATCCTGGTGAATACATCGAATCGTTCTATCAGAAAGTCCTTTTGATTGATCGATTTTTTCAATCTGGAAATTCTCCTCGTATACATATACCCCATGTAATTGATAACACAGTAACAAAATTAAACTAAATATGAATAGTTTCCACTGCGTGATTTTCATCGGAAATATTGTAAATTTATTCCAATCGATTTGCAACCTGTTTTAATTTTTTATAAATTAAAAATATGTCCTCTAAAATTCAATAATTATCACTAATTATTTCCGGCCAAATCAATTAAATTTTCATTATCTATCTATTAATTTATCTGTTGAATAAGGATTAATCTTTACATCGATATACCTTATCATCTCTTTTCCATTTTCATCCTTTCTAATAAATACAAATTCATATTTCCCGGAAAATCCGGGCCCCGGCTGCCAGTAAAAAATATTTTCTTTCTTATCGAAAGTAGATCCCGGAGGTAGTGGTTTCAGGATTTCACCCGAAATCAGATAACCTCTGTTTTCACAAACCGATTTTTCTTCCTTATCTCTACTGAGGTGAATTTCTATACGTTCTAATTCTTTTGATTCAATCGTAAAACGATTCAATTCATTCATGTTTAATTGTTTACATTCTTTATTCAATGCGTATCCTTCCTCATAAAGAATTGGAGAGGAATCTATCTGAATATATTTCAATTGGGACTTTTGTAACATTGTGACCGTTTCATCTGAGAAAGAATCCCTCGAATTTGAAGCCGTTGAGTTGAATACTGTAAAGAACCGACTGCCGATTCCTCCCGAATTTCCACCGTTATCTTCCGCTGTCCAATATATCGTATGTACTCCGTTTTCATAAGCCGTTGTATCCAGGGTATAATAACCCACTGCACCATTGCTGTTTGAATATCCCGGGAATAACTCGGCAATATCGCTGCGGTATAAATTATAGTGTGGATGCCCTTTCAATATTCCGTCCACCCATACAGAGATTGTACCGCCATTTGTCGGCATGTTGTTTGGTTTAGGCGTTAGAGGCCACCCCCAGTTTATATACTCTTTTCCCGAAGCAGTACCCCCTTGTAATGGCGTCTCGATTGCTCCGAAAGGATTTACAGCATTCGCATTATTTACGTTTATGATTTTCGATCCCAGGGAGATACTATGCCCTTCGATATCTGT
>JAKAGC010000002.1 GCA_021817755.1 Acidobacteriota bacterium
AAATTCGAGAGCAAAACGGAGATACGCTGGGTGCAGCGATTACATACGGACAGATGGGATTACTTTATTTTGATAAAGAGGAATTGGAAACAGCGTTACGGTATTCTTCGAAAGCCTTTTCTATTTTCTCTCAATTCGGGTCTCCCAATATGGAAGTGGCCAAGCGAAATATGCTTCGCATCCGTTCCCGAATCCCTATTGAAACCTTTAATAATATCCTGCGTGAATATAATATAAACCCGGAGCCCCAGACTCGAACTCCGGGCAATGATATCGATGCTACAGGGATTGATGCTTCATCCCAGGAAAGTTAATTGAATCGATAATAATAAGCGTTATTTCTTATTGGTCATGACTTTAGCATTTTCGACAAATTCAGCGATACGTCCATCTTCTTTTAAAGAAGTAAGGATCCGGTTGATTTCCGCTAAAAGATCATTATTCCCTTTCTTTACTGCAATGGCAGATCCCAGTAATTTGTCGAAGTGCTCACATTTGATGGACACAAAATTCTTATTCATACGAACATAGGAATCAGCCACCGGTTCTTCAAGAATAATAGCATCCACCAGTCCTTTTGAAAGGATAATAACCAGTTCTTCGATGGTTTCGCGGACATCGAATTCCGCATTGTGGATCTGGGACCTTCCCAACGATTCCTGGAGTGAATCCCGTTGAACGCCTATTCTCTTACCTCGTAAATCCTCGACTGTTTTAATCCGTTCTGCTTCCTGTTTGTTCATAACAATACTCTGGATAGCCTGGTAATAAACATCGGAAAAAACTGCCATTTCCTGTCGTGCTTCCGATGGATTCAGTCCCGCGATGGCAATATCGATTTTCCCCGCATTCAATGCATCGAAAATGCGGCTAAAAATCAGATCTTTGATTTCCAGTTTTACACCCAATTCTTTTGCGATCACTTTTGCGATATCGATATCGATACCGATAAGATCCGCCTCTTTATCGCCTAGCGGGTGAAACTCATAAGGGGGATAATCGGCACTGGTTCCTACGACAATTTTACCTGCTTTTTTGATTTGTTCAATCTTGGAAATTTCTTTTCCCATTGCATTTCCTTCATCGGCAAACCCATATCCGCCCATTCCCATTAATGACATTACAAACAAAACCGCCGTGAATACGCTCAGAAACGAAGGCCATACCTTTTTAAACTCATAATGTTTGTTCATCATTCAATCCTCCATCGCATTTTATTGTCCATACCTAAAGATATAGCAGAAGGATGCCGGATTGTCAATTAAAATAAAAAAATTTTTTTCTTCTTTCACTTACCAATTTACTTGCAAAAAAAAGACTTTTTTACTATTATTGAATATGACCGTATGGCTTTCAATCGTTACTGTAATAATGTATTCAATAGTTTAAGAAGAGAGGTAATCGTATGATTTTACAAAAAAAATCACATATCCCCATTGCCGTGCTCGCCACGGTATTAATCATTTTTAGTTTTATGACAACCCCGCTTCTTTCCGCAACTAAACCAGCCGAAAAGACCCCATCCTATACGGATCCCAGTACACGGTTGGAATTGTTTAGGAAATACGAAGCAATGAAAGATCAATCCATGTTCAAATCGCTGCCCTGGCAGTTTCTTGGTCCGGTGAATATCAGCGGACGTATGATCGATGTGGCAGTGGTTACTCCGAAAGGGAGTAATTATACAATTTATGTTGCAGGCGCTTCGGGTGGAGCCTGGAAAACCGATAATGAAGGTACAACCTGGGAACCTATTTTCCAGGAAGCACCATCGACTTCCATCGGTTCGATTACTCTGGCACCCACCAATCCCTATATTATCTGGATCGGTACGGGTGAAGCAAACATTTTCCGCAGTTCACAGGCGGGTATCGGAATCTATAAATCCACCAATGGCGGAAAAACCTGGCAACATATGGGCCTCACAGGGACTTATACGATCCCTCGTATCGTTATCCACCCCAAAAATCCGGATATCGTTTATGTAGCTGCTTCCGGTCATGAATGGACGAATAATCCCGAACGTGGCGTTTACAAAACTACGGACGGTGGAAACACCTGGGAAAAAGTACTCTATATTAATGATATGACGGGTATTATCGATCTGAGAATGGATCCTTCCGATTCCGAAACTCTTTATGCTTCCTCATGGAAAAGAATTCGAAAAAAATGGAATGATCCGAGGAACGAGCCCTCTTATTCGGGCAGTGGTATTTATAAAACCACTGACGGAGGCAAAACATGGAAACAGATTAACCAGGGTCTGCCTCAACCGAATTTTAGAGGACGTATCGGCATCGATGTCTGTCTCAACAGACCCAATGTACTCTACGCGTATGTGGATAATTACGAAATCGCCCGCCAACCGACAAAAGAAGAGGCGGAAGATTCTTATGGGAGACCTCGTGCGGGTATTATTAAAGGCGCTACTGTTTTCCGTTCCGATGATAAAGGGGAAACCTGGCATCTGGTAAGCGAATACAATACCTTCACCGAAGAACTGGCCGGAACCTATGGTTGGGTTTTTGGTCAAATTCGCGTTGATCCCAATAATGAGAATAAAGTTTATGTCCTTGGTGTTCCCTTAACGGTTTCGGAAGATGGCGGAAAAACCTTCAAAGAACTGGAAGGGATGCACGTGGATCACCACGGATTGTGGATTGATCCGGCCAATTCCAATTACCTGGTCAATGTCAACGATGGTGGTGCCGCCATATCCTATGACGGTGGGAAAAATTGGAGAACCTTTACTCAGAATGTTCCACTGGTCCAATTTTTTAATATTTCTTATGATATGGATCAGCCCTTTCATCTTTATGGTTCAGTCCAGGATCACGGTAGTTACAGGGGAACAGTTGATCTGAGCAATGGCAGGAACAATCTCCGGCCTACGGATTGGGAAGAAGCACCGGGAGGAGAAGGCAGCAGCCATGCGATTGATCCGACCGATCCCAATACGATTTACTCAGCAGGTTTTTATGGAACCATTTCCCGGTTCGATTGGAAAACCAAAGAGAATAAAATTATCGTTCCTCGAGCCCCAAAGGGTGAACTTCCATATAGAGGACAGTGGCTTGCCCCGTTTATTCTTTCTCCACACAATCCGCGTATTATCTACCTGGGATTGAATTACCTGTTCCGTTCGATGAACCGTGGAGAATCCTGGGAACGGATTAGTTCGGATTTAACACTGAATGATAAAGCCACCCTTGGCGATATCCAATATCATACCATTTTTACCATTTCAGAATCCCCTCTTAAATTCGGATTAATCTATGCAGGTACAGATGATGGAAGAATTCATGTCACCCGCGACAGTGGTGCGACCTGGACCGAAATTACCGCAGGAGCAGCTCCCAAACGCTGGATTTCACGAATTGTCGCTTCCGCTTACGATATTGGAACCGTTTATATGACCCAAAACGGAAAACGTGATGACGATTTCACACCGTATATATGGAAATCCACAGACTACGGGAAAACCTGGAAAAGCATTGTAAACAACATTCCACTCGGACCTGTCAATGTCATCCGGGAAGACCCGAAGAACAAAAATATCCTGTATGTGGGCACCGATTTGGCTGTATATGTTTCCATTGACGGTGGAAGTAATTGGCAGGTGTTAAACAAAAATTTACCTACCACCTATGTACATGACCTGGTAATTCATCCGCGTGATAGTATGCTCATTGCAGCGACCCATGGACGCGGCGTCTGGGCAATGGATGTCAAGAATCTTCAAGAGTTAACTCCTGAAGTGCTGGCAAAAGAAATCAAATTGTTTCCGATCGTTCCCGCTAAACTTCCATTAATTGGATGGTGGGGATTCTATGGAGCTCAAAATGCCAATTTTGATTTCTATCTTAAAGCCCCGGCAGATGTTACCGTCACGATTAAAGATGAAAAAGATAACATTATTAAATCATTGAGAATACATGGAATGATAGGTTTAAATACCATTACATGGGATTTAAAGAGCGAGAAAGAAAAAGATTCCAAAAATCCTTATGTATCCCCTGGTAAATATACAATCGTTTTGTCTTCCAATTCCAATTTTATCCAGGAAACCCTCGAAGTCAAAGCACCTATTAGCCAGTAACTATAAATTTGTACAGTCCATGAAATCCTTTGAAAAAAGGGTTTCATGGACAACCTGAGAATGTATTTAAGGAGGAATTAGTGAACTATTTTTTAAAAGGACTTTTTAGTGGAAATACAAAGTATTTTATCTATGTAGGCGTACTGGCTTTAGGATATGTAGCCTATATCGACTCAATGAGTGGGGCATATAAAGGAAAAGTCGCAATAGTATATTATATTATCATTTTCAGTGGTTTATTCGGCACGGTACTATTTCATTATTTAAAAGAAAAGAGAAAAGAGGCTCAAACTCGTGAAATGGAGTTGAATGCCTCTTTATTTGAACCTCAACGGGAAAAGGAAATCCGGGAACTTCTGTTAACCTACCCGGATTTCAAAACACATTGTTACGAATGTATTCACTTTAACAGTACACTTAAATCATGTGAGAAACAAATCTCACAATCGATTTCATACAAACGTTTAAAAGAAGTAAAAATCAATGACAAATCCTATTGCCTATATTGGGAGACAGGGATTTGGTCCGATGATAACCCATCAAATTAAATCAATTTATTTTCTTTCAATTTTGCTTCAATTTCACTAATAATGTTGGATGTAAGAGAACTATCGGAAGAAAAAAGTCCCCATAAATAATTTCCTTTCAGAGCCATATTCATTAAACCATTGGATTTATAATAGGGGTCTTCGAAGTGATAAATATATTGATTTTCATCGATTACCGGTGTAATTCCTTTTTTCTTTATGAATTCGAGGTACTTTTGCAATATTTCATTCACACCGCTGGGGTCTTTGGTTTCCATAATAAAGACCTGGTATTTTTTTCCATTGGAATCATAATCCGCAATAAATGCAGAGTGAAGAAAGGAATGCCCAAGGAAATTCTGAGCGATGTATTTCTCAGTTTCTTTCAATTTATTCGCTTCCGGGAAACATTTAACTACAGTGGGGAAAGCGGTTGTACCGGTTAATTTATCAGCGGTTGCTTTTGCCAGTCCTAACAGGATTTCATTATCTTTATCTCCCAGGTCATAGCCGCTGATTTTAACATAATAAGGACCTTTCAGGAAGTTCAGAACACCTTGTTCGTAATAACCCTGTGCCCCTATATTAAGGAAATTACCACCGGATTGAGGTTTTTCCTGGCTGTAAATTCCGAAACCGTTACGGTCATTGTTATGTTGATAAATGTCAACAGTGACGCTTCCTTTTTCTCCGTTTTCATAATTCTGGCTGCCCAGTCGAACGAAATCATAAGCAAGAAATACTTCGGCGGCGCCATCTATATATTCGTACAGGTTATCGGGGGTATATTCTGTCAGGTTCCCTTTTTTATTCCAGCCATCCAGGGTAGGTAGAAACGAAGACATATCCGCTTCCACTGCCATTAAGAAAGATGTTCCCATCAATAACACCGTACTTAAGAATATTATCAAAGATGTTTTTTTCAACGTTACCTCCTCCGGCAAACCTGTAAAAACACGGATTCGCATTTACTTGAATCCCTGAATTACTCTCATGCCAATGAATTCATATTATAATACGATATGCCATATTAGTCAAATTTTAACTATTTAAATAAAACCGTAACCTGTATAAATAGTATTAATGTTACGATTCGAGCAAAAGATTGTGTTGAATGACATATTTGAATAAATGATATAAATATACCGGGAAATTATATCACTTTTTGGAATTATTCAATCTTGAAAACTTAAAATAAAAAACAAATGAACCGATTAAGCTCAATATTCCTCCCAATAAAATAGTGTGCTGAACGCCTATCATATGGGCAAGTGATCCGGTCAATAGGTTTCCCGAGGGAACTGTTCCAAAAAATGCCAATAAATAAAAGGACATCACCCTCGCTCGTTTGCCATCTTCAGTACTCGCTTGCATAAATATATTGCTTGCTGTCATAATGGTAATCATTCCCATTCCTGTGAGAACCATTATTAAAAGTGATAACAATAGATGACGGGATGTACTCAATAACATAAGTCCCAGGCCAAAAACAGTGGAAGATACGGCGGCAATTTTCCATAATCCCTCTATTCCTTTCCTGGCAGCCATCATCAGTGAACCGATTAATGCTCCTATTCCCATAGCCCCTAACAAAAACCCCAGGCTGCTGGGTCCTCCGTGCAGAACTTCGGTTGCGAGAACAGGCAATAATACTGTAAAAGACATTCCAACAAGTGCAACAAAGGCAAAATGAAGCACCATATAGCGAATCGGTTTAGCTCCAAATGTATATAAAAACCCTTCTTTCAATTCTGTCAGAATAGATGCATTGGGATTTGCAGCCGCTTGTTGTTTGGGGATTTTCATATCCAGTAATGCCCAGATCACAGCCAGAAAGCTGGCAGCATTCAATAAGAAACAACTTCCCTCCCCTATCCAGGCAATAATTAAACCGGCAATGGATGGCCCGATCAAACGTGCACTATTGAACATAACGGAATTCAACGCAATCGCATTGGATAAATCTTCACGTCTTTCTACCAGATCCACTACAAATGAGTGACGGGTTGGAGCATCCAGGGCATTGGCTGCCCCGATTATCAGTCCCAGCACGATTATATGCCAGATAGAAATCCAATGAGTAAAAACCAATAACGCCAATACCAATGCAAGAATCATTAACACTGTCTGAACAATTACCATGATCTTGAATCGGTTCCATCTGTCCGCCAGTACTCCGGTTACCGGAGTTAAAAGCATCATCGGTATCTGACTGATAAATCCCACCACACCCAATAAAAACGAAGATTTCGTTAACCGGTACACTAGCCAGCTCAATGCCACATTCTGCATCCAGGTACCGATTAACGAAACCCCTTGTCCGGTAAAATACAACCGGTAATTCGGGGACCGCAGGGCTCTTAATACACCGCCCCCGGTCCCTATCGCTTGACTTGATTCATTCAATTCTGCCATTCACAATTCTATAATTATCTTTATTTATTCTTTCTCCAATTCCTTTTCTTAACAGATTGAAATTACACTTATAAAAAAAGAATTGTATCGATTCGGAAAACATATTCCTATTAATAAACATATTTCTCTGTCTTTTCTTTCAAATATTTATCAAGAAATTCCAAAATGGCTTTATTCGCTTGTATCCTGTTTTTATTTTTTACAAACCCGTGGCCTTCATCATCAAAAACGAGATATTCTACGGGAATACCTTTCTTTTTGACAGCTTCCACGATCTCATCGGATTCCACTTTCAGAACGCGCGGATCATTGGCACCCTGTAAAACCATTAAAGGCCGTTCGATTTTATCGGCATGGAATAGGGGAGAAATTCGTTTCAAATATGCTTCATCTTTTTCAGGATTTCCCAATTCTTCATACAGGGATTTCCTGATGGCTTCCCACCATGAAGGGATACTGGTTAAGGTACGGAGCCAGTTGGCTACACCGAATTCATCCACTCCAAGCTTAAAGGCCTGGGGCCGGTAGGCCAGAGCAGCTAAAACCATATACCCACCATAGCTACCTCCCATGATACCGATTTTATTTTCATCGATGACACCTGTGGATTTTAAATATTTAATCGCTGCCACGCAATCATCGAGGTCATCATCACCATGTTTAAGGTCATCCAATTTGAAAAAGGTTTTTCCATACCCCGAACTACCCCGGTTATTGACTGCCAGTACAGCGTAACCATGATTTACAAGATATTGGGTTTGATCGCGGTAACCCACGCGGGATTGTCCGCCGGGGCCACCATGGACATATACCACAGCGGGTACTTTATTCTCTGCTGATGCTTGTTTGGGAACAAAGAAAATCGCCGGTATTTCGAGGTTATCAAAGGATTTATAGCGAATGACTTTTGCATCCACCAGGTCGTTTCTATTGATTTCAGGATTCAAAGTTTCAATCAAAAGAGTATATTTGTTTTTTGCAAAATCATAGATATACAAATCTACAGGGCTACCTGATACTTCATGATAAAATGTCATGTACTTTTCACTTTTGGAAAAGCGGGGACCGGTAACATTTCCGCCTGATTTTAACTGTAACACTACGGGGGCATTCTTCTTCATATTCCACAATTCCAGGGCATCACGGCCATCTTCATTTACAAGAATTGCCCGGTAGGTCTCATTTTCGGAAAACCCTATTCCCATAATGGACCAGTTTTTCTTCATAACCGTTTCTGTTTTCCCTGTAGCCAGATCATAGCTACAGAGATAATCGAATTCATTGTTTTCATCGGTTGCATAGTAGAGTTTGGCACTTTTCATATCAAAAGAACTAACCCGGTTATTTACTTCGCCGGAACCTTCGGTGATATTCTTCAATGAATTGGTTTTCAGGTCCATTAAATAGATATCGGTTTTATGATTTCCTACACCCAATTGCATAGCCAGGTAATGGCCATCCTGGGAGAGTTCGAAACCGGCATAGCCCTTCTCATTTTTAAAAATCGGATGAGAAGTAAAGGTTTCGATATCCATAAAATAAACATCGGTATAACGCGGATCGCGTAAATTGGATTCATAATAGAATCCTTTATCATCTTTACTCCATTGAATAAACTCGGATCGTGTTTTCGGATCAGGAGTTAAATCACGAACGCTTCCATCGATTTCCCTTATGAAAATATGACTGATTTCATTTCCACCTGAATCAGCACGGAATAAAATACGGTTATCTTTGGGAAATCCTCCGATAAGCAGGTAGGATTCTTTTTCAGAAAAAGTCAACTGCTCCGTTTTACCACCAGTTACAGGAATCGAATAGATATTGTAAATCCCTGTTTTATTACTGGAGAACAATATTTTCGATTCATCAAAAGAAAATTGATTTCCTCTGATGGAAAGAATATTCATAAATTGTTCGGCAGTATAATGTTTAAATGGAGCTGCTATGGAAGTAGCATTAATTCCTTTAACAGGTTTATTTCCTGTTTGTCCCCAAACCGGATTAATGAGCAGCACTACAGCAATAAGAATAAGAAAATATTTTTTTGTCATTTACATACCTCTGAATATAACGTCTTCTCGTTTAAACCACATGGTACAAAACCAGATACCCACTGCCGCAAGAATAAATAATGCCGCATATACTTCGATAAGAAGACCCATTTTAATTGTACCCGACACAATCTCCTTAGTAGCCAGGGATACATTAAGAATCGGAATTAAAGCAGTAGTCGTCGTTAACTTGATACCCGGCATCATTCCGATTAATGCGGGAATAATCACCACGATGTTCATTGGGGCAACAATACTTTGGGCTTCTTTGTAAGATTTGGCATATATGGATAATGAAAGCAGCATAGCTGCCAGGAATACGCACAATGGAACAAGTAAAGAGAGAGTCAATAATACGGATTTTGTTTCAACCAAACGAAGTATCATTTCCAAACCTTTTTGAGGTATTTCTTTCACCCCTTTAAAGGCGAGGAATAATCCCACAATGGAGACAACCGCGCTTGTAATTCCTGCCAGAACAACCACTAAAAATTTACCCAGTACGATTTGCATCCGGCTGGCAGGAGAACTAAGTAACGTCTCTATCGTTTTCCGTTCCTTTTCACCGGCAGCGAGATCGATCGCAGGATACATGGCTCCCATAAAACAGAAAATAATAAATATGTAAGGAAGCATCCCACCTAATACTTCTCCGATTCTCTCTTTTGCTGTTGCCAGATCGATACTATTAACTTCAATCGGATTAATGAAAGCCTGATCCAATTGTTTTTCCGTAAGCCGTTTATTTAAAATATCTTTTTTATAATCATCCAGCATTTTAGAGATTCGTTCTTTGGCAATCTCGATATCTCTGGAGTTTTTATAATAAACACTCACACTCCCACTTTTATATTCTTTTTGAATCTCATCAAAGTTTGCCGGAAAAACAATCGCAAAATCCAATTGATCTTGTTCAATCATTTTTTTGGCGTTTTCTTCATCGATGTTAAGTTTCAAAGTCATATCGGAGCGTTTGGAAATCGTCGTTTTGAAGTCCTCTGCATTACTATTGGTGATAAGGGCAACAGTCAGAGTACGCTCTTTGGATTTAACAACCTGCCGCATCTGCATTTTGATTGCAATATTTGAGAATACATACATCATAATGAGAGGAAGTGCGATCATCATAAATACAGTTCGACGATCCCGCAGTGAATCTTTTAACTCTTTTAGAAAAATAATCAGTGTTTTTTTCATGCTTCACCTCCCACCATGCGGATAAACTCATCTTCGATTGTCCTGGATTTCATTTGTTTGAGGAAATTATCAAATGAGCTGTTATACAGTAGTTTTCCATTGTGAATAATCGCCATTTCATCGCTAAGGAGGCTGACTTCACCCATGATATGAGTGGAAAAAATCACTGTTTTTCCCTCTTTCTTACAATCCCGTATCAATTGGATAATATTTCGGGCTGTAATAACATCCAACCCTACTGTCGGTTCATCAAAAACCACCACTTCCGGATCATGAATGATGGTACGGGCAATGGAAACCTTTTGTTTCATTCCTGCGGAGAGCTTCCCAATCCTGCGATTTGCAAATTCATCGATACCTAACAATTCGAAAAGTTTCCTTTTCCTTTCTTCAAATCTACGGTTATCCATTCCATGCAAATCCGCATAATACTTTACAATTTCAGTCGGAGTCAACCGGTCGTAAAGAGCTGTGGTATTGGTAAGAAAACCGATTTTTCCACGGACTTTTTCTGCTTCCTTCACGGTATCGAAACCCGCGACCCGGACGCTCCCTGAAGTTGGCTTTAACATTGTAGCCAGGATTCTAAGAGTCGTACTTTTCCCAGCTCCATTCGGCCCCAACAGCGTAAAAATTTCACCCGGTTTACAGGTAAAACTGACATCATCCACCGCCATAATACTTTTGGAGGTACTTGCCATTTCTGTCCGCTGTTTTCGCGACAAACTAAAACTCTTACTTAGATGATCGACTATAATCATTCATAACTCCATTTAATAGAATTCTTTAGGTATGTTATACGGGAATATATAAGGAAAGTTTTTTACTTCCTTCCTATAGAAAAGAGTAAAAAATCAGAGTATTCAATATTCGAGGTTGGGTTGAGCTATTTTGTGATGGGTGGCTATTCTTTGGCGATATTGAGCCAGTTCCAAATCAGGAAACCTGAATAATTCATTGAATATATCATCGAAGAAATCACCGACTTGTTCCGGTTTATGAGCATCTGAAGATAATACAAAAGGAATTCCTTTTTCAACACCCATTTGGACGATTTCCAGTACTGGGTATGGAGAATTAACATGTTTTCGCAAACCCGATGTGTTTAACTCGATACACATTCCGGCAGCTTGCACAGCATCTAGTACGCTTACCACATCTGTTCGGTTCGTATTCAAAACCGGATATCCAGGCCGTTTAATGATATCCAGATGCCCGACTACGTCGAATAGACCTGTTTTTATTCCTTTTATCATTGCATCGAAATAATCTCTGTACTGATGCTCAAGGGTTTGTTCCGTATATTCATAACTGAAAACCCATTGTTTATCAGTCCATTTCTTAATAAAATGAATCGCCATAATTACCAGATCAAAAGGGTATCCGGATAGAAATTTGCGCAAATAGTCTTCATTACCTTCAATGTAATCCGCTTCTATCCCGATCATTATTGTCATATGCCTATATTTACCCCGGAGTAATTCGATTTTTTCCACATACCGGTTAAAATCAGAGGGGGACATTCTATGTTCGGAATCAAATCCATCCGCAAAAGGAATATGATCGGTAAAACAGATTTCGGTTATACCCTTATCCATGGCTGATTCGATGTAAGCCTCGATCTCGCCTTCCGCATGTTTGCAAAGTGAAGTATGAATGTGATAGTCGTGCATTTCTAAAAAATACCATAAACTTAGATTCATGTCAATTATTCAAAAAATTTTAAACATTACTTTAATTCCAAGAGTAGCATACCTAAAAATATGAGGATATACAACCCAAAGCAAATTCCTCGATAATTTTGGGTAGACTTCTATTCATATTAATATGTCTCTATTGAATTAGTTAAGGTTATCTAATTAAACAATACTCGATTTTAACCTATTTCGATTATAGATTCCAGACCATAATGATCCGATAGATCGAAACCAGGGGGAATAAATTTAATATAATCGGTACTACGAGCAGTCACTATATTACAGGCTTTACAATCCACCTTTCGTAAAGGTATGATTTCTTCACAATTATCATCAGCATATGGAATAGAATTAAATGTGAGAATATAATCCAAACGCTGCATATCATGATCATCTTCAGCAGTATGATGAATATAAAGATTTTCATGTGAATTCCATGTATACCCGTAATCCTCAGGATTTTTTTCATGAAATAAATCCCGTAGATATCCCAGAAGACTCATCATTCGTTTGTATTCTTCAGATCCGCCAATGACATTAAAATCCCCCACTAATACTACGCAAGTAGGCCAATCCACTTCTTTTTTACGTTCTGTTTCCAAAGCTTTTATAATCGTTTGGCCAAGTTGAGCCAGTTGTTTCTCTCTTACCTTATAAAATGCTTCTGTAGATTGCAAGTGAGTCACATATATATGGAGTATTTGTTTTTTCTCATTCTGTCCTATATCTATGCGGGCAATCAGTATACCTTTATCGGAAATCCAATCTCCTGTAAGAAACTGTTTGGCGTTGTATTCACGGAACGTGTGAGACAAAATGGGAAACTTTGACGCGAAAAACAAACCGCTATCTTGATTTAGTAAATCATGGTCGCTCGATTTTTCTATAATATAAGGATACATCGGTTGCAGTTGCTTTTGCAAAAATTCCCGTATACGTTCATCAAAAACCTCCTGAAAACAGATAAAGTCATAAGCAGGGGAAGTCTTAGATATAAGATTTATAAATTCTGCGGCACGTTCATCTTTAAAAGATCCCAACGGATCCGGTAGCATTGCGATATTGTAAGTTAAGATTTTAAGTTTCATAGAATTCACCTCTAAAATTAATAATGCTCATTGATAACATAAAGAGGAAAAAAATACAATATTATAAATTTTAAAAAATTAAAATGGATAATGGATTTGGACATGAGAGGATACGATGTATCCTCTCATAGAATTAATTACAACATTCCCCTTAAACTTCAATATCTTTTTGTCCCATGTGTTTTTTCGGGACATCTTTTTTTTCGGTGGAATCCCCTATATCATAATTTTTCTGATGTTCTTTAATTGAAGAAGGTTCTTTTTCATCATTTTCAGTTTCGATGTCTGAGGTTTCAGTGTTAGACGAATGGGAAGTGAAATCAGGAAGTACTTCATCATCGATAGCTCTTAGAATTCGCTTGACATCTTCAAGCGGAAAATCACGAATTACCTGGCGTTTGCTGTTTCCCTCAATCTTCTCCGGCATTTCCGATGCCGAAAAAGGTACTTTGAACAAGCACCGGGATAGTTCTCTCTGATTCATCGAAAAAGTATCGACCATATCCACAATATCGCTTCCATATTTTTTTTCCATTTCAATGGCAATTTCATCTTTAGGTTCTTCGGAAGGCGGTTCTCGTACAAGAATCAGGTATCCCCTATCCCATAATTTTTTAATTGTTCGTTCTGCTGTCTCTAAAGTAACCCCAAGATAATTTTTTACAATCAAAACAGAAAGTATCCCATTAGTATAAGGAGCAATTTCCAATGCGTCATCTATCTGGGGGCGGTACACCAGGTAAAGGAGTACTGCACCCGCGATAAAAGAAAGAATACTGGCAGTAATGGCTGCCATACCCACCAGTGGAATCGGAAAGGGGCTTTCAAAATCGATAGCATTAACAGCTCCGAGGATTGTAAGGCCCCATCCCCACATTCTTCTTAACCAATTACGGTTCTTCAATTGTTTGAATTTCTGTATGATGTTCATTTTGATATAGAATTATTCATTTTTTTTTGTTTTATCGGTCGTTAAATCTTTTGCAGCTTTAATTGAGAGCATTTTCATTATTTCATCGGAAGAGCTTCCCTTCTCATTGCCAAGAATAATAGAACTGACAACAGCTTGTGGTGAATTGGCAAAGGCATTGGCCCAGAATTCATGGACCTTTACCAGGATATCCAGTTTCGCTTCAAGTGCATTATCCCCTTTCATTTTCATCATATTGAAATTATAATCGCCCTGAGCACGAAATTCTTTTGCGCGTTTTTGCGCTTCCTGGATTTTGACTTCGATTTTAGCCACATTCAAATCCCGCTGGGCATTAATCTGGGCCACTTCCCGTTCTTTCTGGGCCGTGACTTCTGCTCTGATTTTTACCTTTTCCGCTTTGTAGGATTCTTCAATAACATTTCGTTCACCTTCGACAACGGAAGTGGCGGTCTTTTGAACGGCAGCATTCGCTTCGGCGATTGAAATAATTCGTGACATCAAGGATTTACGTTTCGTAGCGATTTGATCTTCGATGTCCTTGACATAATCGATTTCAGTAATGATGAACTGGTTGAGTTGAATTTTATACGTATGCAGAGGGCTTTCTTTACGTTTCGGGCTTCCATCGGCATTGTATTGGACTTTAACTCTCGGTCTCTGGGATTCTTCTTTTGTAATCGGGTTAACTTCTTTAACCATTTCCTGTTCCGTCATATACACACCATTTTTAACCTGGTCCCATGCCCATTCCGAAAAGAGGGAACGTTTGGTAGCATAACTTTCTTCCGATGTCATCAAAGAGGCAGTTAAAATAATTGATTCTATTACCAATTGTTTGACACCCGAAGAAACTACATTTTCATAGGAAGTAAATTTTTCATGAAGCGCAGCAAGGTCCTGGGGATTATGAGGGAGGATAAACCGGACATTCACTGTAACCCATGCTTTACCACCGTCATTGAACATGACTTCGATCCGGTTATCTTCGAAATCTGTTTTAGCAAATGAGTAAGAACCCGCTGCTTTGTAATCCCACAATGTACCGAATAATCGGAGAAACATTCCTGGTTCCGTATAGGCTCTTAGTTTACCGCTTGGGAAGGGCTGTAATACTTTATAAACACCGGCTTCAACTGTGGATACGATCCTTGGTTTAAATATGATCCAGCAAAAGAAAAGGATAATAATAATCACAGATATTTTGAATATTTTACGTGGTTTTTGTTCAGTTGTATTTTCCATATCGGTAAACATTAGTTACCCCCTTTTTTATTAGTCGAAGATCCGCTTGATCCCCCACTCGGTCTTAAAGTGATTCCCAATTCCGAGCACATACGTTCAGTAATGCGTTCCATAATGATACGGACAAGCGTAATACTATCCATACCCGTAAGTGATGTTATTTCCGGTACCATCGATTGTTTCGCATTTTCAAATGCGCGTGCCCAAACCTGTTGGATACGAATCATGGCCTTTCCCTTTAACGCAAGGGCTCCATCGGCTTCAATACGTTTTCGAGCCACCTGGTATTCCGCTTCACCCTTGAGAGTACTCGCCTTCATTTCTTGTTCAGCTGCCTGCGCATCCAGTTCCGCAACCGTTAATCGCTGCTGGGCTTGTGTTTCTGCTACCATCTGGTCTTGTTGGGCACGAACGATAGCCGATTTCTTTTCGACTTCCGCCTCGTATTTCGCTTCGGTTACTCCCTGTTTTCCTTGTTCTTCCGCAGTAATTTTATTTTGTTGTGCTTTTTCAGCCTCTGCTATATTCGTTGTAATACTCTGAACCGCTTTTCGTTTTTGTTCGATTTGCGAGAGAGTATCCGTTTCATAATCGATTTCTTTGATTACAAATTGTGTCCAGTGCATATTGTAAGCTTTCATAGGATTATCTTTTCGTAACGGGATTCCCTTTTCACTTCGTTTAATAACCGTAACCTTTCGTACTGATTTTTCCTGGTTTTTTTGATTTTCTTCTTCGATATTTTGTTCTTCCGTGAGGTAAACACCGTTTTGGATCTGGTCCGAAACCATCTGGCTAAACATGGCACGCTTCGTTGCATAACTTTCTTCCGATGTCATCAGGGAGGCGGTAAGGATAACCGCTTCATCGATTACACGGCGAACTCCCATAACCAGAAAGTTTTCCCAGTTCCTTAGATGTCTCTGGAGAAGTATACGGGAATTGAAATCGGTTGGTAATTCCAATCGGACGTTGCCGGAAATTCGAGCCTTCCCTCCGTCATTAAACCTGACATGAATCGATGTATCATTACTTTCTCCTTCCTGTTTATTTTTCGAGAAATAGTAAATCTCACTGAATTTGAATTTCCATGTATATCCGAAGAGTCGAAGTGTCCATCCCGGATCAGAATATACTCTCATTTTACCGGTGATAATATCTTGTTTAACGGTATAATACCCGGCGGGATTATCAAAATACATCCCGGACATACCGGAAATTACAAAATAAATTACAATAATAACCAGAACCAGATTAATAAAGTTTTTAGTTTTAAATTTGAAAGGTAATTTAAATGGGGCTTTATCTCCTAGTTTACTCATAATTTCTCCTATAATTAGATTGCAATGTTTTTAAAAAATACTCATTAAATAGCATATACGAATATTAAAGAAAAAAAGACCGAAAGTCAATAGAAAAATACAAAGTCAAATCTCCACGTTCACATAAGAAGCAAACGAATCGAACACCCATTAATTAATTTTATAAAAAAATTTGAAAAGCTCCTTAAAACACTTTTCACAATAGGTTTTTAGGATAATGAGGTAATGTTATATAAAATAACGCTTCTTGACAAAATCCGAATCTCCGTTTATAATTCATACTAACAATGTGCCGGAGTGGCGGAATTGGCAGACGCACCGGACTCAAAATCCGACGGGGAGTGATCCCCGTGAGGGTTCGACTCCCTCCTCCGGCACTTTAGAATGGAACTAATATTATCTAAAAAAAACCTGAAGAAGCTCAGAAAACTTAGAACTGGTTTATAGATAAAAGAATACCATTCTTAAAGTCTGGAGCACTTGCCATATGGTAAAAAATGTGGATAGCAGTGTTGTGTCACATGAAGGTAGAGTAGTCGAAATAGAAGGCACGACAGTACGAGTCAGAATTTTTTCAGAATCCGCTTGTTCGGGTTGCCATGCGAAAGGGGTATGTGGGGGTGCCAATTCCGTTGAACGAATAATCGACGCTATCTATTCACAGGAAGAGATGTCCTCAGATCCTATTCAAAAGGGTGATCCCGTTAATGTAATCATGGAAGAAAAACTCGGATGGAAAGCCATTTTATATGGATTTTTTCTTCCTTTTATCGTTTTATTAGCCGTTCTTTTTATTAGTAATGCACTGGGAGCCGGTGAGGCAAAAAGTGGAATAATTGCATTATTAAGTCTTATCCCCTATTACCTGATACTATGGTTGATAAGAAAGAAAATCGAAAAAGATTTCGTATTTCGAGTAGAGAAAATAAAAATAAAATACTGAAGAGGTGAAATAGTGAGCGCGGTAATTTTATATTCTGTAATCACATTGGGAGTTGTAGCCGCGGGTTCTGCCATTATATTGTTTGTTATTGCAAGTAAATTCAGGGTCGATGAAGACCCCAGAATTGATGAAGTGGCGGCATTGTTACCCGGAGCAAATTGTGGTGGATGCGGATACCCCGGATGCCGGGGACTGGCGGAAGCCCTTGTTAAAGCTGCTGATAACGGCGACATTTCAGCATTAATGTGTCCCCCCGGAGGAATGACCACGATGGCCGGTATTTCGGAATTCCTCGGTTTGAAAGCAGGTGATATGCTCCCGATGATTGCTGTTGTCAGGTGTGGAGGATCAAAAGAAAAAGCCCCTACGAAATTTGAATATGACGGCCCGTCAAAATGTGCCATCTCCCACAGTTTATTCCTGGGAGAAAGCGGTTGCCCTTACGGTTGTATCGGTATGGGCGATTGTGTCTCGGTCTGTAAATTCAATGCGATTTATATCGATCAGGAAACAGGTTTACCGGTAGTAAAAGACAATTGCGTCGCATGCGGCGCCTGTGTAAAAGCCTGCCCTCGTAGAATCATCGAATTAAGACCCGTAGGACAGGTTGAAAATGGAAATACCAATGGTAAGCGAGTATGGGTAAATTGCATCAATAAAGAGAAAGGCGCTGTAGCAATGAAGAATTGTAAAGCGGCCTGCATCGGTTGTGGAAAATGCGCGAAAGCCTGCCCGTCTTCTGCCATTACCTTGAAAGACAACCTTGCATATATCGATCCGATGAAATGTACAGTCTGCGGAGAATGTATCCAGGTTTGCCCGACAGGAGCAATCAAAGCTACATTCAAACCGGAACCAAAACCCAAACAGGAACCGGCTTCTGAACCGGCAGCTTGATATCATTATGGATGATGAGGTAACGAATGAAACTGAAAACCTTTAAAATCGGTGGCGTTCACCCACCGGAAAATAAAATATCTGCGAATATGGCTATCCAGGTTTTGGGACTCCCTAAACAGGTTAGTATACCGCTCTCCCAACATCTGGGTGCTCCATCTGTACCCCTTGTAAAACAAGGTGATATTGTAAAAACAGGTACTCTTATTGCACGAAAAGCGGATGCATTTATTTCTGCCAATATTCATTCATCCGTATCGGGAAAAGTATTACGAATCGATGATGTGATGGATGCAACCGGATACCGGAACAAAGCGATTATTATTCAGGTCGAAGAAGATGTGTGGGAAGAAAGTATCGACCGCTCCCCTGAATTGAAAAAAGACATCGATTGTTCCCCCGAAGAAATCGTAAAAAAGATAGAAGATATGGGAATCGTAGGATTAGGCGGAGCTGCCTTCCCTACTCATATTAAATACATGGTAAGCGGCGACCGGAAAGCTCCGGATACCCTTATTATTAATGGAGTCGAATGCGAGCCTTACCTGACTTCGGATTACCGGTTAATGCTGGAAAAAACAGATGAAATCATGGTAGGTATCACCATTATGATGAAAGCTGCTAAGACTCCGAAAGCAGTCATCGGTATCGAAGCAAATAAACCCGATGCAATCGTAAAAATGCAGGAAAAAGCAAAAGATTACCCTGGAATCGAAGTCATCGGTTTAAAAGTTCAATATCCCCAGGGAGCTGAAAAACAATTAATTAAAGCTCTTGTAAACCGGGAAGTACCCAGTGGAAGGCTTCCGCTGGATGTCGGTGTAATCGTTAATAACGTGGGTACTGCGTTTGCCGTATATGAAGCTGTACAGAAAAATAAACCGCTGATCGACCGTGTCGTAACCTTTACCGGAAAGAAATTAAAAAAGACAGGAAACTTCCTGGCAAGGATCGGTGTACCTTCAACAATGCTCCTGGAAGCAACCGGAGAAACCATGCCGGAAACCACTGCTAAAATCATCAGTGGTGGTCCGATGATGGGTAAAGCTGTAAGCACACTTGAAATTCCAATTACAAAAGGCACATCCGGATTGGTTATTCTGGATGAAGCCGAGGCCAAACGTATTCCAACATCCAATTGTATCCGTTGCGCTAAGTGTGCAAGTGTATGCCCCATGGGACTCGAACCGTACTTACTGCAAAAACTGGCATACAGAGAATATTTTGACCGGTGCGAAACCGAAGCCATTACCGATTGTATCGAATGCGGTTCATGCAGTTATACCTGCCCATCTTCACTTCCGCTGCTGGATTATATCCGGTTCGGAAAATCGAATGTTCTACGAATTCAAAGGGAAAGGAGGCCAAAATGACAAATCGATTGACGATTTCCCTTTCTCCCCACGAAAAGGGAGATGTTCAAATAGAAAAGATTATGTGGGGTGTTGTCATTGCGTTGATCCCCGCTTTCCTGGCATCTGTTTATTATTATGGATTCCAGGCATTACGAGTAATCGTAGTTACCCTGGTATTTTGTATCGGATTGGAATACCTCATCCAGAAATACGTTTTAAAACTCAAAAAAATAACCGCTCTGGATGGAAGCGCTGCCATTACCGGTTTATTACTCGCATTTAATGTCCCCAGCAGCATTCCCACATGGATGCTGTTTGCAGGTTCTGTTTTTGCTATCGGTATCGCCAAAATGACCTTCGGTGGTTTGGGTAAAAACCCATTCAACCCTGCCCTGGTAGGACGTGCATTCATGCTGGCCAGCTTTCCCGTACAGATGACGAGTTGGCCCGTACCCATGAAAAATATATGGTCCCTGGGTGCCGACGCGGTAACCTCAGCTACTCCACTTGGCCTCTTGAAAGAAGGCGTTAAAGCAGGCGAAACCGTTCAACAACTCGCTCATAAAATGCCCAGCTACCTCGATATGTTCTTGGGAAATATCGGCGGGTGTATCGGTGAAGTTTCTGCTCTTGCTATTCTCATCGGCGGTATTTATATGCTGTATAAAAAAATCATTACCTGGCATATTCCTATTTTCTATTTGCTTTCACTTGGAATTTTTACAGGTATTTTCTGGCTCGTGAATCCTGCCAAATTCGCAGACCCATTGTTTCACATCCTCGCAGGAGGAGCAATGCTTGGAGCATGGTTCATGGCAACCGATATGGTAACCAGTCCCATGTCGATTAAGGGTCAGATTATTTTTGCAGTGATGGGTGGAATCCTTTGCGGTGCGATTCGTTTACTCGGAACATACCCCGAAGGTTGCTCTTACTCCATTTTAATTATGAATGCCTTTGTGCCCCTAATCGATAAATATGCCAAACCCAAACGGTTCGGTACGGAGGTGAACTATGGCGGATAAAAAAATATCCTCTTCATTTTCCAATATGGTAATTATTTTAACGATCATATCCCTCGTTTCCGCCCTGGCGCTTGCATTTACCTACTCTGTTACCAAAGACGCCATCGCACAGGTGGGGGTTAAACGAACCATGAAAGCGTTGGAACAGGTATTACCTGCCTTCAATAAT
>JAKAGC010000396.1 GCA_021817755.1 Acidobacteriota bacterium
TAAGGTTTGGTTCCAATCGAGAGCACTATCTGCATTTGCTCATCAGATTCAAAAGTTTCTCCCCAAAACTTAAAAGAAATAAAGGAATCTATTCATAAATCTTTGAATGATCTTTTAAAATAATAAATACCATTTCTCTTTTTATTTTATTGAGCGGATGATTGATTTAATAAATATGTAGTAAATAACGGGTTAATTTATATATCAGTAGGTCGCTTTTCCGGATGCGTTTAATTTCCTGATTTCGAACTGAAAACCAGAAATTACATAATTGCTGGATACCCTGGAAGAGGATTTTATAATCTTGCAAAGTTGCCTTTTGTGCTCGATTAATCATTTCCATAAGCGAACGGTGGCTTTTTTCGATTTGTCCACGGTAGTACCAACTGTTGGTTTCGTTCAATAGTCCTAGTTTTTCGTGTTCTTTAAGAATGGCAGTACTCACATCTTTCTCTTTCAATAAATCGATACTATATATCGTAAAATATTTAAGTTGGTCAAAAGGATTTGCAGGTTCGGTTCCCATTTCAGGTTCAATAGGCAAGTGGGAAGTAAAAGCAGCAAGGTATTGAAGAATCCATCTGTAATTTCTGGTACGTTCCTGGCTTCGTAGGAATTTGTATGTGTCTCTCGAACTAAGATCATGTCCTTCGTGGGATTTCAGGAATGCAAGATTTTCCTGTTCCATAATTTCAACATATGCATTGACTTCAACAATCAAAAGATTAAGAAATTTAAAATCAGGGTCCTCTCTTTCTATTCTGTCTGCAATGCCGTGGGTCGGATGAATATCCAGGTAATTATGTTCTGCCATTAGAAAAAAATAATATATGGATTTTTTTAGTTTGTCAAGATAGGTGATTTTATTTTTTTAAGCCTTTTTTCAAAAAAAAATGACAATTCAGATATAAAATGACAGATAAAAAAAAATTCCCCTTTTTATCCCTTGAAATTTTGAGTGGAGTTATATTATAATACAAAGGTACTTTAATAATTTAAAAGGAGATGACGCTATGAAGAGACTTTTTATTGGATTGTCAGTCATTTTGTTGGCAGTAATGTTTTTTAGTTCATGTAGTAAAGAGGCCGTGAAGACAGAGCCTCAGAAAGAAGAACCCAAGAAGATCGAAAAGGTCGAAGAAGTGGCTCCGAAAGTTGAAAAGCCCCAATTGACCGAAGAAGAATTATTTCAGCAGTCATCCCTGGATGAACTGAATAAAAAAGGCTATCTTCAGACTATTAATTTTGATTTCGATAAATATGATATCAGAGAAGATATGAAGCCGAAATTGGAAAAGAATGCCCAGTGGTTATCAAAATTCCCTACTGTTCTTGTATCTATCGGCGGACATTGCGACGAAAAAGGTACGGAAGAATATAACTTAGCTCTTGGTGAAAAGAGAGCCAATGTTGTTAAGAGTTATCTGATTTCTCTCGGAGTAAAAGCCGATCGTCTGGCTGCTGTTTCTTATGGAAAATCCATGCCATTGGTTAAAAATTCATCAGATGAAGAAAGTTCTTTCCTGAACAGGAGAGCTGAATTTACTATTACAAAGAAATAGTACGGATATATGGTATTTAAATGAAAGGATCGATTATTATTATCCTGTCGGTAGTGTTATTGATTTCTTCCCCGTCGTATGCAGCCAAAAAAGATAAAGTAATGGCAGAACAATTACAACGACTGGAAGATATGGTTAAGATCCTGGATGAGAAAGTGACGGCAATTGCCAATGATACTACTTCCATGTCGGGATCGATAAAAAATATGGAAGAGAAATTAAAAGGGATGGCTATCAGTCTTGCAGATTCCTCTCAAAATAAAGAAAATTTGATGCTTAGCCTTCAATTTCTCAAAGAAGAATTAAATGAATTAAAGAATAATATCAACCGGATCAATGACCGGCTGGTCTCTATGCCGGTAGTTTCTCCCCAAACACCCGCAGATAATAATATGCAGTCGGAGCCGGAAAATACAACCCCGGCTCCGGCAGCCGAAACCAGTTATTACGCCGCTTATTCAGATTATATCAAAAAGAATTATCCACTTGCTATCGAAGGATTTAAACAGTTTTTAAAAATCTACTCGAAACATGATCTGGCAGATAATGCCCTTTATTGGATAGGGGAATGCTACTATTCACAAAAAATGTTCAAAGAAGCAGTGAATACCTTTACTGAATTAATTTCCGGTTATCCCCAGGGAGACAAAATCCCCGATGCTATCCTGAAAAAAGGGTACTCTTTGATTGAGATGGGGAAACAAGCCGATGGAATTGCATCTTTAAAAGAGCTGATTTCACGGTTTCCTTTATCAGAAGAAGCTTCCCTTGCTCAGCAAAAAATAAAAGAGGTAAATGAATAATCATGGCGAATAAACGCAGTTTAAATCGTGTTATCCTGGTTGGAAGCGTTGGCAGAGATCCTGAAATTACACATATTCCAAATCTGGATAGGGATGTGGCAAAATTCAGTATAGCCACTACCGATGTCTATATGGATAAAAATTCCAATCAATTCCAGGAAATGACGGAATGGCATAATATCGTCGCCTGGGGAAGTATAGCAAAAAAAGCGGAGAAAGGAGTAAATAAGGGAACGCTGGTTCTTGTAGAAGGAAAATTGAAAACACGGAAATGGAAAGATCAGAATAACCAGGAACACCGCACAACAGAAATTCAAGCCGATAATTTAGTTGTACTGGAAAAGAGCGGATCCAATAAGGAATCATCCGGTTATAGCGGAAGAAACAATAATCAAGGTCAGCAACAATCCGGTGGTTATAATCCTCCGATGGGCGGTGGAAATTATTATCCCGCTTCTACTGCTAATCAAGCACCTCCGGAAATGCAATACGATGATATCGCAGACATCCCTTACGATGACTCCGATCCCTTCTAAACTATTAAAATTCGATGGCTTTTGTAAACTATAACAATAAAGAAATTACGGTAAAGATTGTTTATTATGGCCCGGCATTAAGCGGAAAGACTACCTGTCTAAAGTATATATACGAAAGTGGGGAATATCGGAAAAAAGGCAAACTAATTACCCTGGATACAGATGGTGATCGTACATTATTTTTTGATTTCCTTCCCATAGAAATCGGGAAACTGGGGGATTATTCAATAAAAATGCAATTGTATACCGTACCAGGGCAGGTTGCTTATAATACCACTCGAAAACTGGTACTGCAAGGATCCGATGGGATAGTTTTTGTCGCTGATTCCCAGGTAGTGATGAGGGAACAAAATATCGACAGCTTTAATAACCTTAAAGAAAATCTTAAAGCCAACAATATTCCATTTGATGAAACTCCTTTGATCTTCCAATTTAATAAGCGGGATTTAAGAGAAACATTACCGGTTGATCTTATCAATAAGGACCTCAACCCGGAAAACAAATATTTTTTCCCTACCATCGGTACTACCGGTGAAAATATTCTCGAAGCCCTTCATACAATTATGAAGATGGTGATTATCCATCTGAAAAATAAACTCTCAATTTTTCAAAAAGATAAAACAGTAATGTTTTCCAGGGATGAGATCACAGATTCCGTTGTTAAAAAGAATTCCCCACCGCCACCTCCCAAAAGACCGGAACCGGAACCGATTATTGTGGCAAAAAAAGTCGAATCCTTTATTGCCTCAGCCGATACGGAAAAAGAAGAGATTTTTGAATTATCTTCTCCGATATCGGAAGAAATTCTCAAAACCAGAAACTACCAAAAAATAGACGAAGATATTTTTAATCTGGGTGAAGAGAGTAGAATGGGAATTGGTGATGGTGATCTCGATATTCCGGAGGTCGTATTGGCTGACGAGTTGAGAGGAGATGAACGAGAAACTCGTGCCATGGACCTTTCAGAATTAAAACAGGCAGAACCCGAAGTACGGAAAAAAGAAAAAACCGGCACGATAAAAGAAGTTGAGCATGAAGTAGAGTATGAATTGAGTCCCGATATTATGGTTACTGATGGTATTACCTCAAGCGTTTCGACTCCTCAATTCTCTCGTTCAACTTCTTTGAAGGGCGTCGATATACCGGTTCATATAGAAGTTCCGGATGATAAAGATGAAATTACAATTAATCTAAATCTTCGAATTGTTATTAAACGGAAACCCTAAACTATTGAATAGAATTGACGATTTGCTGAAATGAAAAAAAACATATTAGTAGTGTGGATATGTATATTTGTATTTCTTATGTGCGGGAGCCGGATATCCGGGCAGGGGTTAGACGACCTGGCAGGGAAAACCGCAAAGACGATTCTGGATTATTTTTCAGATAAATATAATGTAAAAGTAGCAATTACTAAATTTGAAAATTTTTCCGATCTCTCCGAACTCTCAATCCAGAATTATTATCAACTCCTTGTTTCAAAGGTAGAAACGTCATCTAATATAGGATTTACAGATTTGATGATTAATTTTCACCAGGATAAAGGAGAGTTCAATCTGAATCAAATCCAAACATTGAACCACCTTATATATATCCGGCTTATTCGGAACAAAACGAATATTGGGGCAGGAGTGACTATTTTTTCTCGAACCCAGGATAAAGTGGTCTTTTTTAAATACCTGGAATCAGAATATGTATCGGGAGAAGAAGCATTTATAAACACTGTTCAATCGGGATTTGAAGGATCGGGGTTCTCTAAAATCATGGAGCTGGATAGCCGGGAGGATTTATTGGATATTCGTTCAATAACCGATTCCCATGGACGAGTATTGCTTTTTTTCTTCTACCCTGAAAAAATCGAGTTTTTTAATTCTAATGATAATCGATTGGAAAAATTTTATACCTACCGAATCGAATGGAAAAAGCCGTTTTACCCAACAATGAAAAAAGAGGGGCGATTGACGGTTTTTCAGGAAGGAACAGA
>JAKAGC010000397.1 GCA_021817755.1 Acidobacteriota bacterium
TTCCACCAAGATTTCCCCAATCGAGATTCGTATTATCTGTCCCGGTGGGGGCGGTTGCTTTTATAAGTGTTGATGAGTTATTTACGATTTTTACACGGGATAAATTGATAACAGCGGTGGTATTACAAATAAAGAAGGCGGCGCCGTCGGAGTTATTGGTTAAAGTGCCGTCTGTCATGTTAAATGTACCTTGACCTAGGGCAGCATCACCCGACATGCTTTGATAAATCAAAACGCCCCATTTTTTAGCGCCTGTGATATTGGTTTGGGAAAGAGTAATGGAGTTTAGTCCTTCAATTACTGCTGCCTCGGAACCTGTGGCGGTGTATTGGCTTGTCCCGCCATTTTGAGATTTGATATTAAACGTACCGGTGCAATAAATCCCGGGTGAGCCGTCACCTGCTGTACTACCGGTACAATTGATGGCATTGATGTGAGGTGCACCGGTATTATTATCATAACGATCTGTGGCGAGAGCGGCACAATGATCTCCTTTAGTGGTAATTGTAGAATTACTGATATTTATAGTGCCGCCATAAGTAGCATCGACTCCTCTGGATGAATTGGCTGTGGTAGATATGGTGACATTGGATAAAGTAATGTTGGAACTGCTTCCATAGGCAAATACGGCATTGGCTCCTGAAGAGCTGGTGGTAATTGAGCATTGGGTAAGATTGATATTACTAGCGGATGCTGCGAGAACTGCTGCGTTTGTACCGTAGAAATTACTGTTTTCTTCTGAAGCAGTGGAACCACTTTTAGTAATGGTGGAGTCTGTTAATGTTAGAGTTCCCGAATTTATGACCTTTACAGCATTTTCATCGGTTTTCGTTGTGGAATAGGTTTGATTGGCAAGATTCTGGGTCCCGCCACTTTGATAATAGGAGGTGGATGAGTTGTCATCCTCCTCCTGGTCCTGAGTTGCTCTATCGCAATTATTGATAAAAATTACAGTAAACAGTATAATAAACAGAATATAGCCTTTATTTTTCATGTATTTCCTCCTTACTTAAATCTTAATTAATTTTTAAACTATTTATAATTATAGAATTAGGCTTGTTCTGTTTATTGTAATTTTCATTTTGAAATTAAAATCATTTGCATTGATCGAGCCATTTTTTTGCAATTTGAGTTTGGGAATTTTCAGGGCCATATGCTTTTTCAAAGATTTGATATGCGGCTTTAAAGTAAGTGGCGGCATTTTTCTTATCTCCGAGAGCATAATAAGCCTGTCCGAGGTAATTGGAATCTCTTGCAATTGCAGGGTCTGAATTTCCATAAAGTTTTCGGTCAATGGAGAGGGCTTTTTCGAAATTAGGAATTGCCTTTTTAAAATCTCCGAGCTCTTGCCATGCTGCACCGAGGAAATTATACCCGCTTGAGACTTTGGCATGCTGAGGACCATAAATACGGATATCGACCTGAACCATTTCTTCAAAATAAGCGATGGCTTTGTTTTTATCGCCGAGATGATTCCATACCTGCCCAAGACTGTTTAAAACAGATGCAATATCTTTATGGGCCTGGCCGTATACTTTTTTTAATATCTCGAGTGCCTGTTGGAAATATTGGGCGGCTTTTTGTAAATCTCCGAGCTCCTGCCATGCATCACCGAGATTATATAAGACGAGGGCGACATCTGCGTGCTCCTTTCCATACAATTGATCGTATGCATCCAATGCCTGTTCATAGTATTGGATGGCGCTTCTGAATTCACCGACATCACTCCAAGCCTGCCCAAGATTATTTAAATCTTTGGCGACTGCGGGACTCTCTTTTCCGAGCATTTGTTCATCATGGGCGAGAACTTGTTCAAAATATGCTACATCTTTGGTGACGGCTTTAGATTCCTTTTTTACTGTTTGACTGGATTGGGAGGTAGGTTTGGAGCATGTGACAAATGATAACGTGCAAGACAGAACAAAAATGAGTAAAAAGAATTTATTCATCTTATTTAGACTCCTTTGTATCAAAATTTATTCCCAAAAAAATTTTAGAGGTGAAGTTCTTTTAAAATCTCTTCAAGTTTTTTATTAAATACTTGTGGACATTCGAGCATGGGGTAATGACCGATATGATTGAGAACAACGGCATCGAAATCGGGATGGATTTCCCTGTTTTTTGAGATGTTGGTGGGATATAAATCACCATTAATGCATCGGATGGGAATCTTAACTTTTTTCGCACTTTCTACACTACTGTAAGTGCTGAAAGATTCCATGAGTCGAGCGGCCATTTCGCCGGTACAGTTAAGCATTTTTTTTTCAACTTCTGCATATATGAGGGGATCGACATCGGGATGAAAAAGGTTACGAACCAATTGTTTAATGGTTCCAGTATAATCGGAACGGTAAGATTGAGCGAGTTTTTGGAAATAATCCTCGGGAACTTTAAAAGTAAATTCCTGGAATGTATCGATGGGAATGAGTGCAAGGATTTTATCTCCAAGGAGTACAGCGGTTTCGAGAATGATTGGACCACCCAATGAGTTTCCGACAAGTACTGCTTTTTTTATATTTTGGGCTTCGATTACTGCTCGAACATCCTGTGCGAATGAATTAATATCCCATTTTTCACGGTTTCTTCCGGATTGGCCATGTCCGGCAAGATCGATGGTAATGAGGGTGTATTTTTTGGAAAAGGGTTCTATCTGATTGATCCAGAAACTTTGATCTGCGAACGCTCCATGAATAAAAACGAGGGCTATATTACCTTTTCCATAAATGGAATATGCGATCTCTACCTGGTCAAAAGATTTTGCTTTACGGGCCTGGGCCTGCTGAGATGATTGGGCAGTTTCTATATCTTTTCCGGTAAGAGAGAAGTTTAATGACAAGCAGACAAGAAATAAAATCGTAATTCTTAAAATAGATATTTTTTTTAAATGCGACATGATTGACCTCCGTGTTAGTATTTTATAAGATTGGATAGTGATATGCAACTTCATAAAAAAAATATGGGATATTTTTATTTTCCATTTGCAAAAAATTTGAATCTGTTATATAAATTATTCTTTTAAAAATTAGAAAAATGAGAAATACGATTGATTTACATTTACATACGGTTGTTTCTGATGGAGAAATAACTCCTGAAGATATATTGAATTGTGCAAAAGAAATTGGTTTAAAGACAATTTCGATTACAGATCATGATGCGATCGGTGGGTATAAAAATTTTGATTCAGATCCTATTAAATTGGCATGGGATATGGGGATAAGGCTAATAACAGGGATTGAATTGGACAGCGACTATGAAGATGTGGAAATTCATATCCTGGGGTATGAAATAGATTTACATAATGAGGAACTGAATAATTATATTACGGGTGTTCATACTCTTCGAAAGAAGAGAATAATAGAACAGATCGAACAAATCAACAATGCTCTTGGGGAAGAAATTTTAAATAAGGATGAAATTCTTATTGGTGAGCGAGATACATATATGAAGCCGCATCTTGTAAGGCCACTGTTAAAAAAGGGGTTATTTTCTGAATATAGGGAGGCATCAAAATGGGTCTCGGGAATTACAAAGCCATCGGTTTCAATCCCGAAATCGACGGCAGAGGATATGATCGGACTTATTAAACGGGCAGGGGGTAAAGCTTACCTTGCGCATCCGGGGTATTATGTGTGCGATAATAATCTGGACCTGGATAAGATGTTAACCTATTTTATATCGGTGGGACTGGATGGTATGGAAGTGGAATACCCATATTATAATACGGGGGTTACATTTCGTACACGGGAGAGTGAGAAAGAAATCATCAAAAAACTGGGCGAGAAGGCAAAGAAATATGGTTTACTAATCAGTCGGGGAAGTGATGCCCATGAACTGGCACAAATGAAATCATTCCACGAGTCCTGGTAGTTTCTAAAATGGTTTTTACTGTATTTATAGAATTATTCAGTGAATTATTCAGTACTAAAAATTTATATCATTAGTAAAAAATCAGTAATTAAACCAGTATGGTTACAATTGGGGATATGTTGCCGGAATGGTATTAATTAACTGAATCCACACAGAGAAATTATCAAATATTTAATGATTTACTATAGAATTAATCTATGCTAAATTTCTTACTTTTACGCCGGTTCGTTTTACTTTAAATTTTAATCAGACGAGAAAATTAAACGATGAAAAGGTTTCGATAACCTTTTCAATAAATCAGGAGGTCATGATGTATCATTTTAATTTGAAACGTATGTTTCTGACTTTGTTAATGGTAGTGGTTTCAATGGGATTTTCAGGGTCATTATGGGCCCAGAATCTTGAAATTCACTATATCAATGTGGAACAAGGGCAGAGTATTTTTATCAAGGGTCCTGACGGGACTACAATTCTATTAGACGGTGGTAACACGGGTAAAGGAACAAGCGAGGTTGTTCCTTATCTTCAATCTAAGGGTATTACTACCTCTCAGCCGCTGGATTATATTATAAGTACACACCTGGATACGGATCATTATTTGGGATTAACGGAAGTGATGAATTATGGTTATGATGCGCTTCATGTTTATTACAATGGAAGCGATAAGACGAATACAGATGTGACAAATTTTTTCACGGCTGCATCGCATACGAGTGCGGGAGGGGCGACTGCAATTACCTTAGGACAAGTTATTAATCTGGGTAATGGAGCGACTGCTCAATGTGTGGCAACAAATGGTTGGGTGATTGGGGTTGGTTTGATTTCAGGAGCTCAAGCGAATGAAAATGATCGCTCAGTAGTACTGCTGATCAAATATGGTAATTTTGAGTATATCACAACTGGAGATTTGGGTGGAGGATCGGAAGATGGTGCATGCACAGGACGATCTACGACGCAGGTAAATGTAGAGACACCGTTAGTTAATGCGATAATGCCGGGAGGAGCG
>JAKAGC010000398.1 GCA_021817755.1 Acidobacteriota bacterium
TAAAGACCTTGCTCTTAACCCCCCCGAAGGTCTCCCGGAACGTCTTGCAGAGGATGTCGATGTAGACCTGAATTATTTAAATCAATTAAAACCACGTAAAAATGAAAACGAAAAACCATTGATCGAAACCCGATCCAATATATCCAGGAGTGATTACGATGAATTTGAATTCTGATAAAACCAATATGCCGAAAGAAAAAATATTACTTTTACTTTTACCTTTTTGGGCACCTTTGATCCCACCAGTGGGCATTGCAAATCTTAAAAGTTTCCTTATCCATAAAGGATACGAAGTCAAAACGGTTGACGGAAACGTTGATGAACAATTCAGAGATTTTAGTACTACGTATTTTGAAGCATTAAAGAAATTCGTTCCACAACAGAATTGGGGAAATTTTTATGTTGTTGGAAAAGATGTTCTACAAAGTCATATGATGGCTTATCTTCATTCCGAATCCAAACAGGATGAATATAATGAACTTGTTAAAATCTTAGTAAACCGGACCTTCTTTTGCGAACCAAACCGGGAACTTGTCGAAGAACTAAATATTATCGTTGCGGATTTTTTCTCACGTCTCGGTATTTGGTTTAAACAGATATTGGAACAGGAGAAACCTAAGGTAGTCGGGTTTTCTGTCTTTGAAAGTACCCTTCCTGCCTCTTTATTCGCCGCACGTATTACCAAAGAGGTCGATCCGGCTATCAAAACCGTAATGGGAGGAGGTGTTTTCTCCGAACAGCTTGCAATCGGTTCCCCCAATTGGGAAACTTTTCTTCCGAAAGTATCTTATGTCGATCAATATATTATCGGGGAAGGGGAGAATCTCTTCTACCGTTATCTCCAGGGCCAGTTTCCCGGGAAGAATATCGTTACTCTCAGTGATATTGATAATGAACTCATAGACCTTACTACAGCACAGTTACCAGATTTTCATGATTTTGACCTTGCCCAGTATCCGTTTATTGCTTCCTATACTTCACGCAGTTGCCCTTTCCAATGCAGTTTTTGTTCGGAGACTGTTTTTTATGGAAAATACAGGAAGAAAAGTGCTCCGCAGATCGTCAGGGAGATGAACCGTCTTTATGAACTTCATGGACGGCAGCTTTTCCTGATGTGCGATTCATTGCTTAATCCGGTTGTCACACCACTTGCAGAGGAATTCATCAAATCCGGCCATATTATGTACTGGGATGGATATCTCCGTGTTGATCCCCATGCATCTGATCCTGAAAATACATTACTCTGGCGGCGTGGTGGATTCTATAAAGCCAAATTGGGAATCGAAAGCGCTTCCCCCCGGATATTGGAGATTATGGATAAACGCATTACTCCCGATCAAATCAGACAAACTCTATCGAATCTCGCATTTGCCGGAATTAAAACCTCTACCTGTTGGGTAATCGGTCACCCGGGCGAAACCGAGGAAGATTTCCAATACACTCTCGATATGATCGAGGAATTAAAAGACGATATTTTTGAGGTATGGGCGTCACCTTTTTATTATTACCCTTCTGCACAGGCTAATATGAGGGAATGGGAGAAAAACGCGTACCTTCTTTATCCTGAATCAGCCAAAGAGATGTTATTGATTCAAACCTGGTATCCGCACTGTCAGCCTACCAGGGAAGAAACTTATCAAAGGATGTACCGGTTCGCTGCCCACTGTGAAAAACTCGGCGTTCCCAACCCTTTTACACTTCATGAACTCTATAAAGCCGATCAACGGTGGAAAAAACTCCATGAAAATGCTGTTCCGGCTATCCTGGATTTCGAAAAAGAGGGCGGGTATATCGATGATACCGCAAATGTAAAAAAGAGAATCAAAGCTGCCAGTCATTCACAGGATGATGGCGAATTCGGTTTCTGATATTATAACCGGAAAATCCCAATGAAAATACTCATAACGATTGCATGTATATAAAAGGAGGAAATGAGAAATGAAACAAATGAATGGCGAAATGCACGTTGTAGCTGCGCAATATGCGAAAGAAGGAGAATATTGGCTCGACCGGTTAAACGGTGAACTGGTTAAAACCGGTTTTCCTGTCGATTCCGCACTTACCTCTTCCGGTGGATTTCAACCCTTTACTTTCCATCACAGGTTTTCCGCTCAGCTTAGTGCCAGCCTGATGAAACTCCGCAACGGGTCTGATCCCAGGTTGTTTATGATCCTGGTCGCCGGTGTTGTAATGATTTTGGAAAAATACACCGGGAATAACGATATTATCATCGGTTCTCCCATTTATAAACAGGAAATCGAAGGAGAGTTTATTAATACCATTCTCGCATTGAGAAACCGTTTGGAAAAAGGTATGTCTTTTAAAGACCTTCTCTTGCAAGTCCGAGAAACCGTTATCAAAGCAGATGAGAATCAAAATTATCCGGTTGAGACACTGTTGTATAAACTCGGACTCACGATGTCCAGATCCCATTTTCCTCTTTTCGATGTCGTGGTACTCTTAGAAAATCTTCACGATCAAAAGTATATCGATACGATAGACCCACCGATTCTTTTCTCATTTTCTCGAATCGATGAAGTAATCGAAGCCAATGTTATATACAACTCTCTATGTTACCAGGAAACCACAATACAAAGAATCATAGAACATTTTTCCATCCTTTTGGGTAAGGCTTTGGAAGATGTGAATGCACCTATCGCTCAGTTCGAGCTAATCTCCCCGGAAGAAAGAAACCGGCTCTTAAAGGATTTTAATAATACTGCTGTCGAATACGATAAGAATAAAACGATGCACCAATTGGTCGAAGAACAGGTACAAAAAACTCCCGATCAAGCGGCGGTGGTATTTAATGACCAGGTTCTCACTTACAGCCAATTAAACAATGATGCCAACCGTATTGCCGGATACCTCAGGGATAAAGGAGTCGAACCCGGTTCTATTGTCGGTATGCAGCAGCCACCCTCTCTTGAACGCATCTCCGCCATGCTGGGTGTGCTTAAAGCAGGAGGCGCTTACATGCCCATTTCGCCGACTGCACCTTCCAAACGTACCGTTACCATGTTGAAAGACAGCGATTCTTCACTCTTATTAACCCGGGAATGCCACCTGGAAAATCAATCTTATACGGCATTACAGGGATTAAAAGAAAAACGCATGCCACCTATTTTCTCTCCTAAAAGAAAGCAGATTCTCGATCTTGATTCATTACCGATTCCCAATCGTACACTTGTCGATTATGAAAAATACAATCGTTATATTGGCCAGGCCATGGTTACCGATATCATCTCCCTTCAAACTGCACGCGGATGTCCTTATCGCTGCGCTTATTGCAGCCGTATCTGGCATGATAAACATGTGTTCCGGTCCGCAGACAATATCTTCGATGAATTGATGCTGTATTATAATATGGGTGTTCGACGCTTCTCCATATTCGATGATATCTTTAACGTGAATATTCAAAACGGTATGAAATTCTTTAAAAAGGTTATCGATAATAAATTAAATATACAATTGTATTTCCCCAATGGCCTTAGAAGTGATCTTTTAACCAGAGAATATATCGATCTGGCTGTGGAAGCCGGGTTGGTAAGTACTGCACTGGCACTGGAAACAGCTTCACCCCGCCTGCAAAAACTCATTAATAAAAATGTGAATCTCGATAAGTTCCGCGATAATGCCGAGTATTTCTGCAAGAAGTACCCCCAGGTTATTCTTGAAATCTTTACCATTCATGGATTCCCAACTGAAACCGAAGAAGAAGCCTATATGACGATGGATTTTATCAAGAGTCTAAAATGGATTCATTTTCCATATGTATTTATGCTTAAGATTTATCCCGATACTGAAATGGAGCAAATTGCTCTTGATAACGGTATACATCGTGAAGATATTCTCAGATGTGAAGACCTCTCCTTTCATAATATGTCTCCCACTTCTCCTTTTACAGAAGATTTCTCCCATAAGTACCAATCCGACTTCTTGAACAATTATTTCTTATCCAAAGAACGCCTTCAACATGTATTACCTTTGCAATTGAAAGTATTGACCCAAAACGAACTGATCCAGAAATATGACAGCTACTTACCTGCCGATATTAGTTCTTTTGAAGATATCCTCGATATCGCGGATTTAAAGAAAGAGGAACTAAAATTTGACGGTTTCCTGGATGATAATAGATTTAAAATTCCTGATTTTAACACCCGGTTACAGGAAATATTCCCTGTAAAAAAACCTGCTGAGGATTCACTCCGGGTATTGTTTCTTGATTTGTCTCTCTATTTCAGTGATTCCGGCCACATGCTCTACGACGTGGTAGAACCGCCTTTAGGGGCCATGTATATTATGACCTACCTTGAAAATAAACTGGGTAACCGGGTGCAGGCTAAAATTGCAAAATCTAGGATCGATTTCGATAATTACGATCAATTAAAACAGTTGATGAATGATTATAAACCCCATGTTATTGCACTCCGAACACTTACATTTTACAGGGATTTCTTTCACGCTACCGCTGAAATCATCCGGGAGTGGGGGATTCATGTTCCGATCATTGCCGGTGGTCCTTATATTACAAGGAATGTTGAAAATGTAATTCAGGACAGAAATATCGATATCGCTATTCCTCTGGAAGGTGAAGTCACTTTCTGCGAAGTAATCGAAAAGATTATTGCCAATGATAAAAAACTACCTTCCCAGGAAGTTTTAAAAGAGATTCCCGGTGTTGTTTTCGCTCCGCGTCATTCAGAATCTTCCGAACAGAAGGAAGGAAAATTCGCCAGAGAAATTATACTCTTCGACCATGTATTAAATTCTCAAACCCTTTCCGAATACTCCGTTGAAAATCTCCAACCTGTCAATAAACCTTCCGATATTGCTTATATTATTTATACATCAGTTTCGACTGGTGAACCCA
>JAKAGC010000399.1 GCA_021817755.1 Acidobacteriota bacterium
GCTTTGATTATCAAATATGGGCTGTCTTGCGATAAATATGTTGGCTTTTTCTTCTATTCTTTCTTCAGGCATATATTCCCCAGACTTTAATTATAGTGAAAACCGTAGAGGAATGCAATAGATTTTATTTGTAATAAAGAGTACAAATCTTTATCAAGATAAATAAACTTTTTATTAGAAAGAAAAACTATGTTCAAGTTATTTACTCGATATTACCATCTTTAGTATTCCACAAGTTCCAATAGATCCCTTTCTTTTCCAGTAATTGCGTATGGTTTCCCTCCTCTTGAATTTTTCCATCATCTACAACCAGAATTCGCTCAAAATGACAGATTGAATTTAAGCGATGAGCAACGAATATAACAATTTTTTCTTCATATTTTTTTAATAATTCATCAATGATCTCTTTTTCTACTTCATAATCAAGATTTGAAGTTCCTTCATCCACTAATAATACATCCGCATTTTTTAAAATTGCGTCGACTACTTCCAGTCGTTGAGTTTCGCCTCCTGATAGTTGTTTTTGAAACACATCTTTTTCATCTATATTAACTCGAAACCGCTCCAATAATTCTCGTATATTGCAGACAGACCTTTTTTCTTCCCATTCGCTATCCAGAAGAGTTATAGTCTGAGAAACATAGGCAATTCGTTGTCGAAGCGATTGAGGTGAGATATCACTGATATTTTCTCCGGAGATAAATATTTCTCCATTTTTCGGTGTATATAGTTTTAGGATTAATTTCATAATAGTACTTTTTCCACCACCGCTTCGGCCCACTATAGCAATTTTATCTTTGGGACCGATAGAAATATTTATTTTATCGAGTGTGGTTTTCCCCTCTGCGTATGAAAAGGAGACATCTTTAAACCGGATCGAATTAATCCCCTCAATGGATTTTCCTAAGGAAGGTTCTTCTTCCGCCATAAAAATTTCATATACTCGTTCCAACCCTGCCATAGCCCTAGAAAAAGTATAACCGATTTCAGTTAAATGTTGAGCAGGAGTAAAAAGATATCCGATAAAAGAATTGATAGCAAAAAATTCTCCAAGAGTGAGGTGACCTTTCATGATTTCCATAACACCATACCACATCACGAAAAAAGGAGAGATTAATCCAATAGATGACGATACCATCTGTGAAATCGCATTAAGCTTTTCGGATTTAATACGGTAAATAAGGGTATCCCATAGTCGTGAACCAGTTCTTTCCGCCTCTTTTTGTTCACAAACCGAAGTTTTGATTTTTTCTATAGAATTGAGGTTTCGTTCTATTTTTGCGTAATACAAAGCATTTTGCTCATGCATAATTTTTTTAATGGATTTAATTTTACTATGAAAGTATTTCAAGGATAAAATGAAAAAAGGTAAACAACCAAGAGAAATAATCCCAAGTATAAAATGCATTTTTAAAATGACAATAGCTCCGGTTAGAAGAGTTAAAATATCCCGAAGTATATTAAGAAAGGTTTCTGCCATAAGAGATTCCGCGGAAGCGATTTCATTAATCCTTGAAATCATATAACCGGAATGTCTTTTATTAAAAAAATTTAAAGGGAGTTGTTGAATATGCCTGTAAAGTGAATCTGCCATATCGAAGAAAACATTGGAGTTGTATTTAACCAGTACTATTTTTAAAAAATAACCGCTCAATTGCTTCAATACGACGAGACCAATAAAAAGTAAACTGAATACATGAAGAAGGTGGAAATCTTTTGAAGGGATAACATTATCGATAAGGTATTTGGTTATAAGAGGGGCTGGTAATTGCAGCAATACATTGAATAGTAAAAGAATACCGGCAGTTATAATAGCAGAAATATAGGGTTTTTGATATGCAAGAAAAAATCCTACAATTTTTTTTTTTTGTTCGGGAGCAAGTGAATTTTGGTGATTTTTTTTCATTTTAGTTCTCTTAAAAGAATCCATCATGTTGTTTAACTTCAACGGTATAGGATTCCTCTTCCTCATTGTAGATCAGAAAAAAAACGTTATCTTTCCCAATAAAAGCTGGTATGCGATCAACTTTTAGGGAGGTTAGTGCCCAGGTTTTTACATTCAATTTGTTTACAAGGTATTGTTTTATTTTTTTGTCGTAAAATGTAATATACAAATCACCGCGATAATTAAAAAACAGACGGTCCACAATCGGTTTATTGGGAAAGAAATCCCGTCCGTATTTTCGGAATTTATTATAATAAGGAAGAAAGGTTTTAAATAATGGGTTATCTGCTTTTTCTTCTTCGAGCCATAAATCGATATCCTCATCACTAATAGTTTTACTTTTGAAACCATTTGAAATAATTGTTTTTTTCTTGGTTTTAAGATTAAAAAGTGTAACACGGTTCTCTGCAATCTGCTGGAAAGCAAGAATATCCATAGTTTGGGAGTAAGCAGAAACGATATAGTTCATATATGGAATATGAGGCCATGGTCCATGGGAATCAGTTGAAAAATCATAAAAAACATTGGCTTCATGAAAAATTTCACGGGGAGTTCCATCAGCACTGATGAGACGAAAAGAGCTCGATCCCCCAATATATATTAAACTATTATGTTTTTCAGTAATCGTGTTTCCCACCAGAGCAACAATATAATCTCCATTGGGACGGCAATAAATTGCAGAGCCGCCATTCCTGTTTTTTACTTTTATTGGAAAACTTTCTAATAATTTCCCTTCGTGCGAGAAACGGGTGATTCTTCCATTACCGTTAGCAAAATCCACCTGGCTGATATCGCCATTTATGGAGATAGCGAAAGCCCCCATCCAATATTTGAACTGACCCGGGCCTTCGCCTTTTCCACCAATGGCAGTAATAAATTTTCCTTCGGGTGAAAACATTTTTATAGTACTGGATTTTTTATCTGAAATATAAATTTTTCCGTTTTTTCCTTCTTTAAAACATTCAGGATAGGGTTCATCATCAACCAGATAATCCTCCAATGAAAAACGAAATATTTTATCTTCTGCCAAGATGAATAATAATGGGATAAGTAAAATTGTAACTATGAGGAACCTTTTATTCATTTTTTACTCCTTTTGGCCGTTGATTTTTTTTCTAAATCCGGCGATAATCCGGTATAGATAGAATAATAAGAAGGACCAATCCACTTAACCTGATCCGATATGGGGATTACCACGTGACCGGAAAGCAGGCGTTTAAAATCAGAAGCATTTAACTCTGGTGTTTTACTCCAATTATAAAGGATAAATCGGGCAATTAAAGCAGTAGATACACTTGTTCCTTCTTGTTCCATTGGATCAGTAAACCCCGGAATAGCAACCGTGACATATCCCGGAGCAAGAATATCGGGTCGGGGGGAACAATAACCCGGGAGTTTCCCGGGATTATTACTGTAACTGGCTTCAGTGATGGCTAAATCGGATGCGTAATCACACGCTCCGACAGAGATGGCTTTTTGACTATATGCAAGTAAGGAGATCGTTTTTTCTATGGAATCACCACCAATAAATCGAACTTCAGCAGAAGATTGCCTAGTAATCCAGGCCCGGTAAAACTGTTTTCTGCGAGTGGAATTTCCATAATGAGAAAGAGTAAGGGTCCATTCCCCACTCTGAGAAGTCCGGTCATTCGTTTCATTAATCGAAATAATAGCTCCATTTAGTTTTTTTCTCCCATCTTTAGATTTCTTGAGCACAAGTTGATTGGAAATTTGAATTCTCCCTTCCTGGGAATTTGAACCCAACTGTTTCCCAATAAGAACAGGCCCATAGGAATTGCCTGACGGAGAAGTTAAGGAAACATTAAAATGCCCGGAGGACCAGATTTCTATTTCAATTTTGCATGGTATATAATTCCCAATCGAAAGATACTTACTCTTATCGATTATAAATCCAATATTTGCTTTCCGAGAAATTATACCACTTCGATAAATATTTTGAGTCCCTTCATTTCCTGCTGCTGTTACAAATACCGTATTTTCATCCAGCATAGAATCAAGCCTTCTGATATACGGATCTTCCGAATCATGAGGACCTGAATGCTTACTATAAGCAAAAACAATAACACATCGTGCATTCAATTGTTGAGTTTTTCCTTTGATATAAGCGATTGCATCGGGTAAATCCGAAACTTTGCCTGTACTGTTCACCATAATTATAGGTTGAGTCGGTTTAAAATCAGTCCAAAATGGAATCTTCTTCCTGTCTCTAATAGAAACATCCCCTGCTGCAATGGCGGATATAAACCATCCATGACCGGTTTCCAGGGGGATGTGTTTGCTTTTCATCGTCATAGCTTTCTGGATATCTTGATGTCTGTATTCCGTACCATATTGAATTTCAGAATTTGAAACAGATTGGGTTACACCATTTTGGTCCCAAATATATAGAATTCGATTTTCATTAGTATCACGGTTGAAAAAACACTGATTTTTCCAATCGAAACCTTTATCAATTATTCCAATAATTACAGTTTGCGTTTGACTTTCTGACGGCATTTTCCCCAGAGTCAATAGAAGCGAAGTAGGGTTTAATTTATTTCGGCAATTGTTTGAATCTTGCCCTTTTGATAGGTTTAAATTTTTAACCGGTTTATGTACTTCATCAAGCCGATTGGTGGGTACAGAAAGTGAGTAATAGGGATTAATATAAAGATACGAAAAAAAAAGAAATCCTATTACAAACGTCAATAATCTATACATTTCCGGTCTTCATGGCACAATAGGAGAAGGAAACTAAAACCCCCCACCATCATAAAGCCATGGCCCATCTTGTTGCCATTGGCGGAAAGTCCACCGGAGAGTGACCGTACATTTTCCTTTTTCATCACATGAAACGGCTTTTGAGAAATCTGGTGTAGTTATGATAGTGGCTTCCAATATCGCAATCCTTTGGTTGTT
>JAKAGC010000400.1 GCA_021817755.1 Acidobacteriota bacterium
CTGTGAACATCAGCCGAAAAATTTTAACATAGGACTTTAAATCACAGCTTAAAACGAAAGGGAGGAAAACAAATGAAAATATTACACCTGAGCGATTTACATTTATTTAAACAAGAAACACCTGACCTGACAGAAGAAAAAGAAGCGGGTTTGATCATCGGTTCGATTGTCAAAAGATGGAAATCAGATCATGATAAACCGGTTATACTGGTAACAGGGGATATTGTAGATGACGGACAGGAAAAACAATTTATCAAAGCAAAAGAAATTCTGGAACCTTTAAAAGCAAATGGATTTGAGCAAGTATATATCCCAGGCAACCACGACTATGGCCCAAATGGTTCTCATGCCTGCGCAAAAAAGTTTAAATTCTTTAAAAAGTATCTATATGGCCCGGATTACCGGATTACTTACCCGGATGTTCCTATTTCCACAGACGACGTTTCCATTATCGCTTTAAACTCGATGAAATCGGAACTGGGGTTCTTCGACAGCCTTCTTGCAGATGGAGAATTGGGAAACAAACAATTGGATGAGTTGGCTGAAATAATAGATGATATCCGGGATTCAAAAGGAAGGGGGCACATCATCCTGGTGGCTTTGCACCACCACCCGTTCCTGTACCCGGATGACGATCTGTTTTCCAAATTAGGAGAATGGTTTGGGCATTACTTAAAGGATGGAGCAGACTTCATGAAGATTGTTTCAAATCGCATCGATGCGCTTTTATTCGGGCATGAGCACAGGCATATCGATTTTAGTAAAGAATTCCCGGAATTCAAATTAACGGATAAATACAGGATACCGGTTATCTTATCGAATGGAAAAAGTACGGAGAAGCATCATCCGGCACGTTTACTAACAATAGAACGTAACCAACCGATAAAAGTGGAAGAATTGCATCTGTAAAGACTATAACGCATTATTCTTGAATTACTTTCACAAATTTTTAGAAGTAAAGAAAGATAATATAATAATTCTGTTTGGATTCTTAGAAATTAAATTTTTGTTTTTTTAGGTAACATTGGAAGGGGTTCCGAAGCCTGCCTGTCAAGCGGTTAAATCGTTAAATATTTTTATTAATATCAAAAATATTATCCCGAAATCCTTCATTATCAACAGAAATGTTTCACATGAAACTTTTTTAATTGATTTTTTTATGGTTTTATGCTAAAGTGGAAACCGAATTCTAATGACCTTAGGGAAATGAATGAAGTGAAACAATGAATATGATTACGAAATCGATGGAAAATGAAATTTATCTTCTTACACTCCCCTCCCAGGTTACCATCGATACGATAATGGTTATATTCAATGAATTAAATGAATTCCAAAAAATTCAACCTCAACCGGCTCTTGAAATCGATTTCAAGGATGTAGAAACCTTTGATTCCTCTGCCATCGCTTTATTTAATTCAGTAAAACGGATGGGAGAACATGTGGTTTTTTCCAATATTCGAGAAGATATGGAAAAAGCATTTGCGATGTTCCCCCTGACTTTAGAAACAGCCAAACAAATTTCAAAACCAGAAAAACGCCGTTACAAAAAGCGAATAGAAAATTATGCCGATCGTTTCTTGAAAATGTTAGGAGAAATGAAAGAGTTTGTCTCACTATTAACGGATGAAATTTACTACATGGGGCAATATCTTTCTAAGCGGAAGGGAATTTACCCTGGAGAGATTACGAATCAACTCTATTTTATGGCTTTCAAATCTTTCCCAATTGTCACACTGATCTCTTTCCTGGTTGGAATTACGATATCGATTACCTCTGCGGAACAACTGCGTAATTTCGGAGCGGATATCTTCCTTGCGGACCTTGTGGGTTTTGCCATGATCCGGGAACTGGTTCCATTGATGACAGGAATCATCTTATCAGGAAAAATCGGTGCATCGATCACGGCAGAAATCGCCTCGATGAAAGTCATGGAAGAAACGGATGCATTAAAAACAATGGGTATTATTCCTGAAAAATTCCTGATGGTTCCTCGCTTGATGGGAATCACTATGGCTATTCCGTTGTTGACGGCATTGGCGGATTTTGTGGGAATTTTTGCAGGAATTATCGTTGCCAGAGTGTTTTCAAGTATCCCACCGGATATGTTCTTGAAAGAGATGTTTACGATCGTACACCTGGGAGATTTCCTCATTGGTTTGATGAAAACTCTGGTGTTTGGATGGATTATCGTTTTCAGCAGCGGGTATAAAGGATTTTCAGTGAAACAAGGGGCGGCTGAAGTAGGTATAGCGACAACGGATTCGGTAGTGCTTTCGATATCGATGATTATTATCATGGACTGCATTTTTGCAATACTGCTTTATTAGGCATATAATAATGAATGAAATCATCCGTGTTAAAAACCTGAGTGTGGGATACGAAAATGAAATTGTATTGCAAAATCTCGATTTTTCGATTAATGAAACAGAAATTACAGTTATCCTGGGGAAAAGCGGTTGTGGGAAATCGACAATCATGAAAACCTTAATAGGACTTATTCCCCCTATAACGGGTGATGTCTATTTCTATGATGAAAAGGTAGATTATCTGTCGGAACATGTATTGAAATCACTTTATAAAAAAATAGGTGTATTGTATCAAGGGAGCGCTTTGTTGAACTCACTTGATCTGTACGAAAACATTGCACTTCCAATTCGCATGCACTATCCGGATTTACCGGTACTGATCGAAAAGGAAATGGTGTACTCTCGATTATCGCAGGTAGGATTAAGAGGGAGTGCGCATAAACTACCGGGTGAATTGTCGGGAGGAATGAGAAAACGTGCGGCTTTAGCAAGAGCGATGATCCTGGACCCGAAAATTATTTTCTGCGATGAACCGTCTGCGGGCTTAGACCCGATCACGGCTGCGGAACTGGATCACCTAATGTTGGAACTACGAAAACTCTTTGGAATAACCTTCCTTGTGGTCACTCACGAATTACGTTCGATTGAAAAAATCGCAGATAAAGCTTTGGTTCTAAACGAAGGTTATATGCATTATTACGGTGAATATAGTAACCTGATATCATTGAAAGACCCATTTATCGATTCATTCTTCTTAAAGAATAAAACAGCGCAGAGAAATTCAGGATAAAATATTGCTTTCAACGATAGGGTTATTTAAAGGATAATTAATATGATTACAAAAGAACAGAAATTCAGGTTGGGTGTGTTTTTAACAGTATCAACACTGTTACTGGTTATCATCCTGGCTATTTTCATCATCCCAAAGCTGAAAGAAGAGGGAGATATCTACTTTATCAATTTTAAAGGCTTCTCGGTGAATGGGGTGAATGAAGGAGCGGATGTAAAATACCAGGGAGTCCGGATCGGTAAAGTATCAGACATTATTGTAAACCCGGATGATCTGAATTCGATCCTGATCTATGTTCAATTAAAAAAGAATTTCCCTGTTAAGCAGGATATGCAGGCTCGATTACAATACCAGGGAATTACAGGGCTTCGCTTTGTAGAAATCTCAGGTGGTAAAACCGATTCTCCGGGAGTTCCCATCGGAGGTGAAATCCGAACCTCAAAAGGCCTGGGAGAAAAAGCAGAAGATATTGTGATTAATATAGACTCTGTGGTAGATGCACTTAATAAAATCCTGAACCGGGAGAATCGCGAAAAAATTTCAGGGATTCTCTCGAATGTCCGGGATAGTTCCCAGGCATTATCCAATGTACTTCAATCAAAACAACAAAACATCGGGAGCTCTATCGAAAAATTCGACCGCGCAATGGGACAAATTGTGACACTCTCAGAAAACCTAACAAGCTTTTCAAATTATCTGAATGAATTGAAAGACAAAGGTTATATCGATAAAATCGCCCAAAACTCGGAAACCTTACTGAATACATTGAACCAGCGTTTTTCAAAAGAGGAATTCGGAAAAATCCTATCAAGCATGAACAATCTAATAGACACAACAAATACGAGCGTTAAAAAAATTGAAATTCAATTACAAGACCTGGCTAATGAAATGAAAATTACGCTAACAAATATGCGCGAATCAATGGAAAATATCACACGCTTCACACGTGAACTGCAAGAAGACCCGACAATATTACTCCGAAAACGCCATGAAAAAAGGAGCAAAAAATGAAACACTTAAAACGAATAGAAATAATGGCTTTTGTAATACTCATTCCATTTCTCCTTTCTCTTCTTACAGGTTGTATGTCTTCGGTAAGAAAAAACTACTTCCAATTGAGCCTTCCGGTAGAAGTGAAAGGAATGCCTGGAAAAAAACCGGGTCCGCTAATCGAACGAACAGTACTGATTCAACCGGTGAAAATGGAAGAGATTTATAATGACTACCGTTTGATCTACAGAAGCTCCCCTTATAAACTGGATTATTATTCATACAACTATTGGGTTAAACGCCCGGATTATGTCATAAAAGATGCCATTTCAGATTATCTGGTCAAGCGTGGATGGTTTACCCGGGTCTTTGAAGACCTGTCGGAAGGAGATCCTCAATGGCTTTTAAAATCCACTGTTCAGGTAATGGAAGAATACGATACGCCTCAATACTGGACAGCCCATTTGAAAATGAAAATAGAAATTCGAAGTTTTAAAACAAATGAAGTGGTGGGTTTCCATAGTTTTGACCGTACAGTACCGCTGCCACGAAAAAAAGTGGAGGACTTGCCGGAAGGTTTATCCAAAATTATGAAAGAAGAACTTGAAAAAATGTTGATAAAATTAATGGACCTGGATAGTGAAATTCAACATCAATTATAGGTTTTGAGTTTTACTATTTTAACGACCAGGGGGCTTTTTTAAAAAACCGCCCCCTGGACCCCTGAAAAACTTTTTATTTATTATTACTTTTTATTTTTTATTAGAGGGAA
>JAKAGC010000401.1 GCA_021817755.1 Acidobacteriota bacterium
GCCCTTTTAGTTGTTTTAACCAGTATTCTTCGTGGATTTTCATCCCAGGTGAATGAAAGAGTGAATCTTGCCACTGGCAAAAATCTTTGTATTGAAGCTGAAGGGGTGGGAGTTACGAATTATTTAAAAGGGATAAAAATTCTCTTCCCAATACCTGAACAGATGTACCATCCGAAATAATATGATGCATATCGATGGTAATTATATCCTGGGATGAATCGAAAGATATGAGACCAACACGAATTAATGGTGCTGCGGATAGATCAAAGGGGCGTATGAATTCTCGGATTACCGGAGTGATGTTTTGGGAATCACCGGGGAATGAAATATTCCTTCCTATTTGTTCCACTTTGAATTGAACCGACTCATGAACTCTTTGAACGACTTGATCGTTTATCGTATGAAAAGATGTTCGTAGTGCTTCATGCCGTTGGATTAATTGCTGGAATATATTTCCTAATATATCGAGAGTTGTTTTTTGCTTTGGTTGAAGAACAAGGGGAACATTGCTGACTGTGCTTTGAGGAGACATCTGTTGTTGAATATAAAAACGCCGCTGCGAAGGAGTGACAGTATAATAATCTTGTTTCTCTGTGGGTTCGATTGCAATATAAGATTGAGATAAAAGCAGATTACTATTTTCCCGCAGGTAATTCGCAATGCCTTTAATCGTTGGTGTCTTAAAAATTTGAGCCTGTGGAATTTTAATACCAAATTCTTTATAAATCCGTGTCACAATTATTGTGGCTTTCAACGAATGACCGCCCACTTCAAAGAAGTTACTGTTCGTTCCCACAGAAACACCCAGGACCTCTTCCCATATTTTGGTGAGTTTTAATTCGGTTTCATCTATTGGGGCTTCAAGCTCAACCGGTGCGGTTTCAGTAGGAGAAGGTAATGCCTTGCGATCGATTTTTCCTGCTGCTGTTAATGGCATATGTTCAAGAGGGATTAGATAGCCTGGAATCATATAAGTAGGCAATTTTTGAGTGAGATACTCCCTGAGTTGAGCAGCAGTTAACTGGTTCCGTGATACATAATAAGCACAAATGGTTTTATCGTTATCGATTTCAATTAAAACCACAACCGCTTCTCCAATATCATCATGAGACAGGATATAGTTTTCAATTTCACCCAGTTCCACACGGAAACCCCGTATCTTAACCTGATGATCTATGCGACCGAAAAACTCGATTACATATTGACCGGAAACAACAGGATCAGAAATCCACCGACATAAATCTCCGGTTTTGTATAAAGTGTTAGTGATAGTGTTAGTGCTGGTGTTTAAGGGCGACCAGCAGGTCGCCCCTACATAGTGATCGTCGCCCCCCTTCACCCCCTTAAAACTTTTTGATGAATTATTATTATCAAAAATTTTGGGAAGTCCAGGAACCTTTTTATAAAAAGGTTCCTGGTCGCCGAAGGCATAAAACCGTTCATTTGTTAATTCGGGGCGGTTGAGGTAACCTGAGGCAATACCATCGCCTCCGACGTATAATTCGCCAGTAACTCCCAGCGGTTGGAATTTGAAATTCCTATCCATAATATAAGCAGTAGAATTGGCAATCGGTCTGCCGATCGGTATGGATTGGTCAAAATCGGATTGAATGGTATATGTAGTAGAGAAGGTCGTGTTTTCAGTTGGGCCGTATCCATTAATGACGCTGAGGTTTTTATTTATAGAACGAATCGTATTAATATACAATGGGGAAAGAACATCTCCACCGACAAGAAGAAATCGAAGAGAAGAGAAAACCCGGCTGTTTTGCTGCATCAATTGGTTGAAGAGAGGAGAGCTGAGCCATAATGTGTTCACATTATGCCGGATTAGAGAAGAATCGAGCAGGTTGGCATCCAGTATGGAATCATTATCTATGAAAACAAGACGTCCACCATTTAACAGAGCTCCCCAGATTTCAAATGTTGTCGCATCGAAAACAGGAGCTCCTGTTTGAAGAATTCGGGTATCCCGGTTCAATGTGACATAATTGGTATTTTGAACAAGTCGAACCACATTTTGATGAGATACCATAACGCCTTTAGGTCGTCCCGTAGTCCCGGATGTGTAAATCACATAGGCGATGGAATGAGAGGGTATATCAGAATCCAAGGTAGTTACCGGATAAAGATCGATATCTTCGCTATAAATTGTATTGGGATGTAATGATTTTACTTCTTCATTTTGTGTTGATTCTTTCTGTGTTAAAAGGATGGGGGTATTACTGTCATTGAATAGGTATTGAATGCGTTCAACCGGGTATTTGGTATCGATGGGTAAATATGCCGCACCTGCTTTTAAAATACCCAATATACCTATCATTAATGAAATAGAACGCTCCATCATGATTGCAACGATAGTCGATGATGTGACTCCTTTTTCTTTTAAATAATGAGCCAGCCGATTTGATTGATTGTCTAACTCGTGATAAGTGATCGATGAGAACTCGAATAAGTAACCTTTATCCAGAGGAGACTCTTGAGTAAGAGCAATCGAATCAGGTATCTTTTTAACCTGTTGTTCAAATATCGAATGAATAGGGAGATGAGAAGGATATAGGGTTTGGGTTGCGTTCATCCGTTCTATAAGTTCATTTCTTTCAAGAGGAGTGATAATCTCTACCTCTGAAATAAGAATCGATGGGTTTTCTGTGGTGATCGAAATAATGCGTCTGAAATAATCGATGAAACGGGTGATGGTGTTCTCAGTAAATAAACGGGTGCAGTACCCAAATGTAAAGAACAATCTTCCTTCTCTTTCAACTGCTGTAAGAGAGAAATCGAATTTCGCTGTATTCAATTCCATCGGGTAGGGATTTATTCGTAAAGTATTGGATTTCGTCGGATTATTCTTTTCGAGTAAGGTTTCCCTATAGGTAAACATCGTATCGAATAATGGGTTTCTGCCAGTATCTCTTGGAATAGAAAGTTTTTCTACAAGGTCTTCAAAGGGATAATCCTGGTTTTCAAAAGCTTGAAGAGTGGTATTTTTGATTTCATCGATGAATTGATGGATGGATTTTCCATCTCCCGGATAATTACGAAGGGCTAGAGTACCCACAAACATCCCGATAATCGATTCAAGGTCGCTGTGTCTGCGGCCAGCTATGGGAGTTCCAACCACTATATCTTGTTGTCCGCTAATTTTAGCCAGAAAGATATTGTAAATGGAAAGCAAGGTCATAAATAACGTTACCTGATGCGATGCAGATAGTTCTTTCAAGTTTTGAATTTCGGATGATGGTAATTCAAATTCAACGATACTGCCTTCAAAACTCTGAACAGGTGGGCGTGGGAAATCGGTATATATATTCAATACTGGAATTTCACCTTTGAATTGATTTTTCCAGAAATCTTCCTCTTGTTGCATACGTTGAGGTGGTAACAGAATTGAACGGGCTTCTGAGTAGTCTTTGTATTGTATAACCAATGGCGGTAAAGTTTCCGATGCCAAAAGTGCTTTCAATTCATTTAGCAGTACTTGAACGGAAACTCCATCGGATATGATATGATGCATATCGACAATCAAAATGAATTTATGAGTATTCAAGGGAATTAATCCGGCTCGAAGTAGCGGAGCACAGGAAAGGTCGAAAGGTTTAATAAACGATTGGATAAGGTTTAATATGGATTCATCAGGAGAAACAGCAAGAAGTGTTTCAATCTCGAAATCGATGTGAGATATTATTTTTTGTACCGGTTCATCGTTAACCAAATGAAACGATGTTCTAAAACTTTCATGCCGTTCAATAATCTGCTGGAAAGCAAGTTGAAGTTTTTCTTTTACTTTTTCACCTTCAATTTCCCAAACAGCAGGAATATTATAAACGGTTCCGATTTCATCGATTTGTTGTAATAGGAACATTCGTTTTTGAGCAGGAGTAACCACATAATATTCTTTGGTTTCAGCAGGTTCAATGGCCCAATAACTATCATTTCCAGTTCCCTTAATCGTTTCCTTTATATAATCGGCAAGCCCGGCTACAGTAGAAGCAGAGAATATTTTTCCCAAAGGAATTTGAACACCGAATGCTTTATGAAGCCTTCCTGCGAGTAAGGCAGCCTTTAATGAATGTCCTCCCAACCGGAAAAAATCGGAATGAATACCGATAGATTGAGCATCGATACCTAAAATATCGGACCAGGTTTCGACGATTTCTCTCTCGATGCGGTCTCGGGGTTGTATAATTTGCTCGATTTCTCCAATTTGAGGCTGCGGTAATGTTTTCCAGTCGATTTTCCCATTTGGATTCAAGGGAATCTGCTCTATCTGCATGAAATACGAAGGAAGCATGTAATTGGGTAATTCTCGCTTTAACCTCTCCGTCAACCGGTCCATTTGAAACTGTTCATGTACTACTATATAAGCACATATGAATTTTTCATTGTTCCCATCCTGTCTGATGGTTACAACAGCATCGATAATATCCTCAGATTGCTTTATCCGGTGCTCGATCTCACCAAGCTCAACCCTGAACCCACGAATCTTAACCTGATCATCGACTCGTCCAAGAAATTCAATGACATACTGACTGGGTTGATTGGGATCAGATACCCATCGGCATAAATCTCCTGTTTTGTAATATATGGTTTTATTATATATATTTTGATGCAGGGGGGCTTTGTGAACAACGCCCCCCTGCACCCCCTTAAAACTTTTTGAAAGAGTATTAGTACAATCAGAATTTTCATATTTTATAGAGGCTCCATGCGCCGCATGGTTCAAAACGAGCCCCTGGAAGGCAACAAATCGTTCATTTGTTAATTCAGGGCGGTTGAGGTATCCTAAAGCGATACCGTCTCCGCCGACGAACAATTCTCCGCTTATTCCGATGGGTTGTAGCGTTTTGTTTC
>JAKAGC010000402.1 GCA_021817755.1 Acidobacteriota bacterium
TGACAAACATCCCTATAATATTCGCCAGTTCAGGATGCCGGCGTCCAGCAGTAGGTGTACCGACTATAATATCTTCTTGATGACTTAACCGGGCAATAAACACATTAAAAGAAGCCAATAACACCATAAAAAGAGTTGTTCCAGTCTGTTGTGCAATTTTCTTCAAATTCTCGGTTTCCACATTTCCTAACCTGAATCCTATCATGTGACCTTCAAAACTCTGTATCAATGGCCGTTGATAATCGAGTGGGAGATTTAATAACGGAATTTCTCCATTAAACTGCTCTACCCAATATGTTTTTTGTTTTTGGACCCGTTCACGTTCGGAATTACCGGATAGCCACTCGGAAAAATCTTTATACCGTGTAATTAAAGAAGGTAATGAATGAGTAGATAAATTATCACGGTAAATAGTAAAAAATTCATTACGAAATATCTCCATGGATGTGCCATCGGAAATGATATGATGCATATCGATAACCAAAAATCGCCGACCATCTTTTACATGATATATACAAGCCCGGAATAACGGAGGAACTGCTAAATCAAAGTGACGTATGAATTTCTTTAGACGAATATATAATTCGTTCAAATCTTCCACCTTCTCATTTTCTATCACAAACGGGACATTAGAATGAATCCGTTGAACAAGATTAACATTTACAAGATGAAAAGAAGTACGAAAACTCTCATGCCGTTGAACAAAAATATGGAATATCTTTTCCAATATTTCAAGATCGGCTGCTTCTCCTAATTCAAACAAAGCAGGAAGGTTGTATTGAGTACTTCCGGTTTCCATTTTAGCAAGAATGTAAATTCTTTGTTGAGCAGGAGACATTACATAATATTCCTTCTCTTCCACAGGAGGAATCGTAATATAAACTTCACGATTAATACCTTGTACAACTGCTGCCAATTGTCTAACTGTCGGAGCTGTGAACAATTGAGCTAGCGTCATTTTAATATTTAAAACCGAATAAATCTTCGAAATAAGAATGGTTCCTTTAAGTGAATGGCCTCCCAGTTCAAAGAAATTATCATCGATACCAATTCGCTCTTCCTCGATACCTAAAACTGATGCCCACACACTTACCAATTGCTTTTCGATTAATGTTTCCGGCGCTGTATATTGCCGTTCCTGTTCGATATCCCCAGGTTCCGGTAACGCTTTCAAATCCACTTTCCCATTGGGATTCAGAGGCATTTTCTCTATCTCCACAATATGAGAAGGCACCATATAAGCGGGAAGTCCTTGTGAAATAAATTCTTTCAATTTACCGATATCCAGGCGGTTATTTTCTTTTGATACCACATAACCACAAAGATATTTATCGCCTGCTTGATCCGTCTTCTGAACAACTACTGCTTCTTTTACCAGGGGCGATTTCATCATCCTATCTTCAATTTCCCCAAGTTCAATCCTATAACCTCTGATCTTAACCTGGAAATCAATACGACCGATGTACTCGATACTACCATCTTCCAACCAGCGGCATAAATCGCCGGTTTTGTAGAAAGTGTTAGTGATAGTGTTAGTGTTTCGTGTTAATTCGTGTAATTCGTGGGCAGAATAAACAAACTTATCAGTAGTTAATTCGGGATTATTAAGATATCCACGGGCGATACCGTCACCACCGATATACAATTCTCCGACTACTCTTACAGGACAAGGTTTCATATTCCGATCGAGTACAAGTAATGGATTATTGGCAATGGGTAAGCCGATAGGAACACTACCGAGACTTTCATAAAAAGCAGCCTTATCTTTAGAAATATCCAAAACTGCCGCCATAATTGTTGCTTCTGTCGGACCATACATATTATAAATTCGACAATCTTCCCGTACCAAAGGATAACTACGTTTTACAATTTCATAAGGAAGTTTTTCCGCACCGATGCATAAATATTTTAATGTTTCCAACAACGGTTTATCACCTGACGATACTTCGGATACACCTATTAATGCCTGGTACTGGGTAGGAGTAATATGTAATGTAGTGATATTGTATTTGTTCATAAAGGCGATGGTATCAATGGGAGTTAATAATACTTCCTCTGTGGTTATACATAATGTTGCACCGCTTGTAATAGTAATAAATATTTCCCATACGGACCAATCGAAGAAAAAGGATAAATTCTGTAAGGTTCGATCATGCTCATTTAAGGGAACATATTGATATCCCCAATGCAATAACGGGCATAAATTGGAATGAGAAATGGGTACTCCTTTGGGATTCCCTGTTGAACCGGAAGTATAAATCACATATGCTAGAGAATTATTTTGAGTAACTTGTTCCTGGATCTGTGGGGAATGCAATAATTCTAAAGGATTTTTCTCTATTGAATTATTATTCTCTAAACCCTTCATGCGCTCGGTGAGTGATGTTATTAAAAGTTTTGCACCGCTGTCTTTCATCAAGAACTCGACGCGTTCTTCCGGATTTTTTGGATTAATGGGTACATATGCGCACCCGGTTTTTAAAATTCCCAATATACTAATAATCATGTCCGCTGAACGGTCCATCTTTATTGCAACTAGATCACCGGGAATAATTCCTTCGTGCTGCAACCATAGCATCATATGGTTAGATAAGATATCCAATTCCCGGTACGTAATCTGTTGTTTCCGATCAACTGAACCTACTGTAGAGATAACTGCAAGCTGATCCGGATTCTTTTGTGCCTGATCTGTGAATAATCCATGAGCTGTCTTTTCATTGGTATATTTTCCGGCAGGCATATTAAATGTATATAGAACCTGTTCCTTTTCCTCCGGTGTAATAATTTCGATATCGGAAAGAAGAACTTGTGGATTTTCTGAAACAGCAGTGACAATATTTTTAAAATATTGAATAAAATGGAGTATGGTTTCATCCTTAAATAACCGTGTGCAATATTCGAATATAAAATGAAGTGATTCATCTGTTGCTTGAAATGCAATCATAGTCATATCGAATTTCGCGATATCACTCTCAAAAGAGAGAGGTTTAATATCCAGTTCGTTTTTTTCATCGGATACACCTGATTCCATATTCTGAAGAGCAAACATTACGTCGAATAATGGATTGCGTGCCGTATCACGCTGCACATGAACTGCTTCCAGTATATCTTCGAATGGATATTCCTGGTTTTCAAAGGCATCGAGAGTGGAAATCTTTATTTTATCAAGGAATCGAACAAATGACTCAGAATCATTGGAACTATTTCTCAGTGCCAGGGTATTAACAAACATACCGATAATATTAGCGAGTTCAGGATGCCGTCTTCCTGCTACTGGAGTACCGATGATGATGTCATCCTGCCGGCTTAACCTTGATAATAATATATGAAAAATTCCAACACAGACCATAAACAAAGTGGTATTCGTATCAAGAGCGATTTTATTCAATTTCTTTGCCGGATCAGCTTCTATAATAAATGGAACAGATTTTCCTTCGAAACTCTGTACCACAGGACGAGGATAATCAAGTGGCAAATTCAATACTGGGATTTCTCCTTCAAACTTCTTTATCCAATACTGTCGTTGTTTAAGTGCCCGTTCTCGTTCCTGTTCTCCCGATTGCCATTGGGCATAATCTTTATATGTCACTTTTATTGAAGCCAATGAATCAATAGAAAGGTTATTACTATATAGAGTAAGGAATTCTTTACGAAATATCTCCATAGACGTACCATCGGAGATAATATGATGCATATCGATCATTAAAAAACGGCGGTTGTCTTTCAAATGAAACATACAGGCTCTAAATAATGGAGGTTCGGATAAATCAAATGCCCGAATAAACAATTTGATTTTACTCTTTAAATCGGTTTCATCTTCAACATTTTCATGTGAAATTGAAAATGAAACCTGTTCATGAATCTGCTGCAATGGGTTTGTATCGATAAGATGGAACGATGTACGAAAACTTTCATGTCGTTGAATAAAAAGATGAAATATTTTTTCCACTTGTTCCAGGTCCACTGCATTTCCTAACTCGAAAAGAGCCGGGAGATTGTACTGGGTACTTTCCGGTTCCATATTCGCTAAAATATATAACCGCATTTGGGCAGAAGACATCATATAATAGTCTTTAACCTCAACTTGAGGAATAGCCACATACGTTTCCTGATCTACTTTTTCAATTACCCGGGACAATTCGCGAACCGTAGGAGATGTAAACAATTGCGCAAGAGTAAGCTTTATATTTAAAACGGAATAAATTCGTGAAATTAGAATCGTACCTTTAAGCGAATGACCTCCCAGTTCGAAGAAATTATCATCGATACCAATACGGCCTTCCTCGATACCGAGTACCGATGCCCAAACAGATACCATTTGTTTCTCAATCGAGGTTTCAGGTGCCGTATATTTCCTTTCCTGTTCGATATCCCCAGGTTCCGGTAAGGCTTTCAAATCCACTTTTCCGTTGGGATTCAACGGCATTTTTTCTATCTCCACAATCTGTGAAGGCACCATATAAGCAGGAAGTCCTTGAGAAATAAATTCTTTCAGTTTACCGGTATCCAGTGGACTCTCCCCTTTCGATACCACGTAACCGCATAAATATTTATCACCTGCAGAATCTGTTTTCTGAATGACTACGGTTTCTTTTACAAAGGGTGATTTCATTATCCGGTCTTCGATCTCACCAAGCTCGATTCGATACCCCCTGATCTTGACCTGGAAATCGATACGACCGACGTACTCGATACTTCCATCTTCCAACCATCGGCATAAATCACCGGTTTTGTAGAAAGTGTTAGTGATAGTGTTAGTGTTTCGTGTTAATTCGTGTAATTCGTGGGCAGAATAAACAAACTTATCAGTAGTTAATTCGGGATTATTGAGATGTCCAC
>JAKAGC010000403.1 GCA_021817755.1 Acidobacteriota bacterium
AAATGAAAGAATATCGCCTCTGAAAGTTGCGTGTCCTTCGGTATTAATACCACCACCCCTTCTCCCAGTGATAAGACCATCCACAATCAATTCGCCTTTGTTATTTCCCCAGGGAATTAGCAAATTGATATCCCGGATATCGACATGAATATCACCTTTAAATAATGTCCCGGACTTATCAATAGTTATTTGATATGGAGATGATGTTGAGGGGACTATTATATTACCTTTTGTCTGCAAAAGGAAATCTGAGAAATCGGTAAGAATTTTACCTTCCCCATCTAACCGGAAATCCTGATCCTTATAAAAATTAATATTCCCGGATTTATAAGAGAATGTTATGGGATCAATATTGAATTCACCTTTTCCATTTAAAGAAAGATCACATTCTCCCTTAAACTGGCTATTCATGGCATTGAGATTTATTTTTGAAACGTTCCCCGACACATTATATTGCTTGTTTTTGAAATCGATAAACACATCTCCATCCCCATGCCCTTTCATATAGTCATATTTTAAATTTCTTAATACAACGGAATCGGAATACTTTAAATTTCCGGAAATGGAATCAAAAATAAAATCATAGAAATTAAACCGGGGAGAACGAAAATTTCCTCTAACTATAGGTACTGTCATCCCGGCTTTACTGATAAAAACGAAATCTCCCTTCACAGGTCCACTTAATGAAATATCTTTATCGAGGATTTTAAGAATCTTGGAAGATTCACCTTCAACATTGTTAAATTGAATTGTTAAATTCTTTTTTCCCCGTTTATCCAGCAGGAAATCCATTTCACCTTTTAATAGGGGATCATCAAACTGAAATTTTCCGGTTGTTAATTTGGCTTTACTACTTATATGCCCTTTAAACGATTGTACATTTGCTTCATTGGAATAAAAATCCCTGATGTTAACATCGCATTCGGTGAAAAAACTATCATTTATCTTCTTGATATCGAGTTCCATTACACCGGCTCCACCGGTTAATTTCCACTGGCTCAAGGGCATATCGATAAAAAAAGTGGTGTATTTATCTACATGGGCCATCTCTTCCACAGTCGCTTTTAAACGAATGTCGAGTCTGGTATTGGATTCATGATCGATGATCCCTTTCAAATCGAATACCTGGCCGAATTCCGATTCAAGGCGAGACGAAGAAAAACGGGTATACTTTGTTTTGGAATGAAAAAAGAAATCAACGTCACCGGAAACATTAAACTTTTTAGGATATCCATTACCACGCTGTTTCTCCAGTATTACTTTTCCGCTAAATTCTCTCCCTTTTATGGTTATCTTCCCTGTTTTGACTTTTCCAATAATTGGTATAATTTTATCGATATCAAGAATTCGTGTAAATCTCTCAGTGGAAAAATCCCGCACTGTTAATTCAACTGCGCCGTTAACTTTTTCAATCTTTAAATCGGTTTTATATTGACCGTCATGAAATCCCAAATCAAAAAATATACGTTTGTGTTCACTATTCCATGAGAAATCGCCTTCCAACATTTTTAAAGGTTCTCCACCGAAAGTAATGGAATCAGCAGAAATATGACCTTCGACAAAAACAGGCCCTTCTTTTTCTTTGGTGATTTTTGCATTGATACTCATTGGTTCCCGGACACTTAATTTCCCCAATAATGGATCAAGTATCTGGCGCGCGGTTCCCTGGACATATGCACTCAATGCAATCCGGTAATCACGTGAAACTCTTCCGTTTACGTTTACCTTAACGAGTGGGGTATCCCAATAGAATTTAATGACTTTCCAACCACTCCACTCCTTTTTTACTTCCGCAGATAACTCACCACCAAATGTAATGTTTTCTTTGGAAAAAGGAAATGAAATCCTAAAATATGATGAACGAAATCGAAATATTGTAGTATTCTGATCCATATCAAAAGAATTCAAATCAAATTTTACCAGGCTGGCACTTAATCCGGGACTGTTAAATATTAATTCCCCGTCCTCGATATCCACCCTTCCAATTTTAATATCCTTAGTTTCCATATCCTTTTTTCCTTTTTTCAGAATGGATTCATCAAGGAGTATTTTGGGTTGGTAGATTTTTAAATTGAATTCCTTTATTTTTGAAAAAATCGAAAATAAAGGAATTTCAGCGCTAACTTTCGTGAAGGAAACAATATTCTTATCTTTGATATTGAATTCTTTAATATCATCAAGATTGATTCTCATCGGAAAAAAACCGATAGAGATATTTTCATACTGGATTTTGTTTTTTAAATAATGATTTAACTTTTTGTATACGTAGTATTTCAGCCCCAGGTAACCGGAACCGAGGAAAAAAAGTATAAAAAAAAACAGATTAAATATTTATATGGTCGTCTTAAGCCCTTTTTTGGGGGCGCTTCTTCCTTTTTTTTCTGCATTAAACCTCTTAAAACACTTTTATAAAATAAGTACTACTTAATTACCGTCTTTCTTAACTTTTTCCCAATCCTTAAGAAAGCGCTCCATACCTATATCGGTTAAGGGGTGCTTTAATAATTTTTCCAGGGTATCAAAGGGAATGGTCGCGATATCAGCGCCAAGCACTGCTGACTGTACAAAATGGAGAGGGTGGCGAACGGATGCTACAATAATCTCCGTTTCAATTCCATAATTATCAAATACCTGGAGTATTTCTTCGATTAATTCCATACCATTCCCGGAAATATCATCGATACGACCGACAAAAGGTGAAACATATGTGGCACCTGCTTTAGCTGCAAGTAATGCCTGGGACGAAGAAAACACCAATGTTACATTGGTTTTAATTCCTTCATCCGAAAGGGTTTTTACAACTTTCAATCCTTCCAGGTTAATGGGGACTTTTATAACAACATTTTCTCCAAGCTTGGCATATTTTCTGGCTTCTTTGATCATACCTTCAGCGTCGGTTGCTGTTACTTCAACAGAAACAGGACCGGGAACGACCTCAAGTATTTCTTTTATTAAGGTTAAAAATTCTTTATTTTCTTTTGCTACCAATGAGGGATTCGTAGTAACCCCATCCAGGATTCCATACTCTTTCGCTTTCTTTATTTGATCCACATTGGCTGTATCAAGGAATATTTTCATGATTAAACCTCCATTTCAGATGAGTATTATAACAGAAAAACTATTTTTTAGGAACACTGTTGCGGATTTTTCCTTTATTTTCAACAGCTTTCCAGGAACCCCTTTTATAAAAGGTGTTCCTGACCTCCCTAAAATTTTTTACTATTTTTTATTATAATGCTGGAAATATTTTCTCGATGACATAATACCAGAATGGTATGGTTATAAGTGATATTAGGGTGGAAAATGTAATAATTCCGGAAAGGAGTTCTTTGTCCATTTCGGTGTAATCAATAAAGAATACAGTCATTGCAGCAGTAGGCATAACCGATTCAATCAAGATTACTCTCTCTGTCAATACATCAGGAGAAAATAGAAATCGAGTAATGAATAATGTGGCTAGGCCAAGAGCAAACCCACCGATCAACCGGGTTAAGGAAGCAGCTAAAACAATTTTAAAGTTATCTTTAGGCATAATCAATTTAAAATTCAAACCGATTACTAAGAGTATCATTGGAATGGTAAAATCAGCAAATTTATTTACCAGATTATCGACAATACCCGGTACAATAATTCCGAACTTGTTCATAACAATTCCAAGTATTGCGGCAACAAATGCTGCTCCACCATTATTAAGCATTATAGTAAAAAAAGAATGCTTCCTATCTGTAGCTCCAAGCAGGTGTACCATCCAGAAACCAACAATTAGAAAAACTGGCCAGAAAAAAATCGTAAAAAATACAGAACGAGTAAACGCGGCTTCACCATAAAATGATAGAATTACACCCCATCCAAGAAACATATAATTTCCCATGGATACGGCAAATGCATACGTACTGCGATGGGTTTTCTCACGTGATACGATATGAGATAATAGGTAAGCGGCTCCTGTATATAATATACAAAGAAGTGTAAATGCAAAAACAGTGGGTAATATCTGATTTAATATAGAACTGCCTGTTTTATAAAGATTTTTGAATATGAGAAAGGGAACACAAATTCGTATAACAAATTTCCTGAGTATATCGGTTTCATTGTCACTAAAAAGGCGCGTGAACCTTATAAAATAACCTATCCCAATGGGAAGAACAAGAACCAATAAAAGCAACAATATATCTGAAAAATTTTTCATAAGTCATTATTCTATCAAAGAAAACCATCTGCTGCAAATTAATTTTCTCCCCTATTGGACATATTCATTATTTTTCGATAGTTTAATAATTCAATATAATGGGTTGCTAATTTTTTATAGAAATATCCATTAAAAAAGAAATCATAAAATGTCGGAATAGTTGAAATGTGATACTACTTCTTTACAGGTTCAATCACAATTCCTCGCTCTTTGCAGTAAGCATTGAAATCATTGACAAGGGGATTATCCCAGGAAAGATACCTGTAAAACGTTTCATTGACACTCCAATCCTTGAAACTCTCGATAGCACCGTCATAATTCTTCCGGTAGTTTTCCATATCGCCTTTTTGTTTATAAATGTAACCGACAACCAGGTAAGAAGCAATATGTCCGGGTATCCGAAGCAGTAACTTTTCGCAGAAATCGAGAAATTCATCGATCTGGTCAGGAGTTGTTAGAGAGGGATTATTTAAAAAATTTAATTCGATATTGGCATCGTAAATAATCTCTTCAAGCTGGGCAGCGGTCCATTCATCGGATAATAAGAAATTGGAACGTCTGGGTTCGAAATTGTCGAGATTGTTTTCATCGAAATTTAATAAATTGTATTTCCTGGCCTCCTCGTATACTTCCGTACGAGGGTAAGGAA
>JAKAGC010000404.1 GCA_021817755.1 Acidobacteriota bacterium
TGAGATTGAGACGAATTACGAGTAAAAGCGCTATAATCTTTATAGGGTGGATGTATATTCTACTTGTGCATTCGTTTGTATTGTTAGAGGCTTCATCAAGAGGGGAAGTAGGTTCATTTCGTTTACCAAATGGTCTCCGGGTAATTTTAGCACCTGTGGATAATATAGAAGCCACATGCATACTAACTTATCATTTAACGGGAGTCAGGGATGATCCGCCTGAAATTAAGGGAGCATCTTACCTTTATCAGAATTTAATGTTGGCAGGCACCGAACATTTTGGAGTGGTCGATCGAATTCTTCTTCTAAAACGATTTGGAAGCATAAGTGACCGTATTGTAAGTTATGATTATTCTCTTTTCTACCTGGTAGTACCTGACTCCGAAATAAATAATGCACTTTGGCTTGAAAGTGAACGCATCAGCTCATTAAAACTAACAGATCGAATTATTAATATCGAAAAGACTACATCATTTAATAAAAACTCACGAAATATCAATTTCAATATCTATGCCAATGCCGCACAATGGGTAAAATCGAATGTTTTTTCCAAAACCCCCTATGAAACACCTCTTTATGGTGACCTTGAAGAAATAAAAAACTTTAATACGCAGGCAGTAAAAGATGTATATAATAATTACCGGAATTTATCGCGGATTATCCTTGTTATTGCCGGGAAATTTAACGCTGATGAATTAAAGAAATCGATATCCAAATACTATTCGGGCCTTTCATCACCTTCGGTATCCTCAAGAAAGACACTTTCAGGCCCGATTCCATCTGTAATGGAAAAAAATATATTTCTGAATAAACCGGTAGAAAACTTGAAAGAACCATTTTTTATGTGTGGATTCAGAACTCCTGCGCGTTCCAGTTATGATTATTTGTATGTTGAGTTTCTGCGCTATTATCTTTTTGATAAACGGGTTTCTTTCCTTGAAAGGGAATTAAATCGCAAATATGACCTCAATGTCACCATTAGCCATGAAAGTACGGATTATGACGAATGCAATGCGTTAATTTTTGGCGTTGCGGGAAAAGATCGTGTGACAATGGATTCAGCGAGAATAGCTACCAGCAGAATTCTGGAAAAATTGGCAGATGCAAAATTGGGAACGATTTCCAATTCCGATTTTAAAACCATTAAAATGCTGATGGAAATCGATTTTCTGAAAGATATGTCGATCCTGGAAAAGAGAAGCATCTTTCTCGCTGAGCACTTCAGGATGGGTGAAGATATCAGTAAGGCAGAAGATGAATACATTGCGCGTATTCATCGATTTACAATTTACGACATCAGTCGAACAGCCCGGAAATATCTAAATAAAAAGAACAGGGCAGAGATTACGGTTTTCCCGGAAACCGGAAAGTAGGGTGAAGAGAGGATGATTTATAGAACCGGGATATCATGTTTATTAACATCTGATAAGAGGAAACGCAAATTACTCTCTTTTTCTGTTCTGGCGATGATAGTATTGATTCCAACAGTGATAATGGGCCAATCGAATGGCAATATGACTTCAATCAATACAGAGAAAGGGCTTCAATTAAGAATCTTAAAAGATCCATACATGCAATTTATCCATGCCCAATTAGTCATATATTACCCAGAAGAATTGGATAACCCTGCCATCCCTTATATTGTTCTCTCCAATATATTTGATCTTAGTATTAACCGTGACTCCTCTCCTATCCTGGATACATTGTCAAAGTTAGGAAATGATTACGAATTGGAAACCAGGCCGGATATGGTGATAATTAAGATAAATTTTCTACCGGATAAATTACCGGTTTTTATTGATTTTTTAAAAAAGCTCTACGATTTTCGTCCCTTTAGCGTAAAAGATTCCAATATAGATGATTATGATGACCGGCAGCAAAACCGACCGACTGCCCGGCAGCGTTTTTCGGATAGTATTTCAAATTTCTGGAAACTTTTCTATAAAATAAAAGACTGGAAATCATTAATCGCTTCGCAAATTGCCAATCATTATTTTTTCCCCGGATATCTTATCGGACGTTCAATGGTTACCCCTAAGCTGGTTAAAAGTGTTACTCTCGAGCAAGCCAAATCCTTTTACAAAAATACATTCCAATTGTATAACTCCCGTCTTATTTTAAAAGGAAATATCGATAACCCTTATTTCGTACATGGATCAATCGCTGTAGCCTTTGCACATCTGAAAAAACATATGCCTTACATTGAAGCGGAAGCAACAGGGAAAATTTCGATTAGCGCTGAAAAAAAGATAGTTGTATTTAACGTCGATGATGGTGATTATCCGTTGATTTACTGGTTCGAAGCCATTCCGACAGATAATAAAAACAGTCCGTTACCGGATTTAATATTTAATAATATGCTCTTTTCCTATCCCACAGGGCGGTTATTCATTACGGCCCGGGGGGAAAATATGGGGCACATTCAATTGGAAACGGAAATGGACACTTATAAAAATGCTTCCGTTATATGCAATACTGTCCGGCTCCGTTACAAAGATATAGAACCTTTTATTTTGATGGAAGAACGCGAAAACAAAAAACTAAGAAATGAAAATGTTCCAAAAGCGGAATTTTTAAGTACGTTATCCAATATTTCAGGCCGGTTACAGGTGAATTCGGAGAATTATGAGAATGATGTTAGCATGCATATTATTTCCGCACCATCTTCCAATACACCGTTAAACCAGCTTTCCCTGGCCGGATTCAAAAGTATTTCCGATACGCCGGACAGGAATGTCATCGTAATCGTATGCAATTATGCGTTACTTTTACCTTACCTGAACATATTAAAACGGCAGGTGGAAGTAATCGATTTTAATCAGTAATCTCCGAGAGAATTGAAAGGAAAGACTTTGAAGGATTTTCAGCCTGGGTAATGGGGCGGCCTATAACAAGATAATTACTTCCGGCATCGATTGCCATCCGGGGAGTAAAAACTCGTTTTTGATCACCTTTATCCGCACCCTGTGGACGAATACCGGGAGTTACCAGCACGGGTGTAGAACCGAAACGTTTGCGTATCGGTTCAATCTCCATAGGAGAACAAACAAAAGAATTCAACCCATTATTTAATCCCAGTTCACAGAGTTTCAACACAGCATCCTGAGTATTCAAAGCCATTCCCGTATCATTTAAATCACTATCGGACATGGAAGTTAGAATTGTAACACCCAGGATCGATAATCCAGGTAGTGCTTTAGCTGCTTCAACTGCGCTTTTAATCATGGCGCTTCCACCGGTCAGGTGAATGGTCAAAAAAGAAGGAGAAAAACGGAGCGCTGATTGTACTGCTCCCTGAACCGTATTTGGAATATCCTTAAATTTTAAATCCAGGAAAAGCTTTTTCTTCTTTTGTTCCAGATAAGAAATAATCTCACCACCGAACTGAATAAACGCTTGAAGTCCGACTTTAAAGAAAACAGCATCTTCAAGGCTATCTACTGCTTTTTTTGCTTCATCGACACGATCATAATCCAAAGCGATAATTATTTTTTCTTTGATTTGTTCATTTATAGAGGGGTTCATATTTTTAAAGCTCCCTTTATTTCATTTAAATTTTTAATTTTAAGTGATTTCATAAGTGTTTCAATTTCAGATAAAATACGAACAGAAGCGCACGGTTCCACCATATTAATAGTCCCGGTTTGTACTGCGGAAGCCCCAACCAGGATAAATTCTAGTACATCTTTACCTGTTGTAATCCCTCCGATACCAACGACCGGGATATTTACCGAGCGTGAGACTTCCCAAACCAGTTTCAAAGCTAGCGGTTTAATAGCAGGTCCTGAAAGACCGGCAAAGATATTCTTGAAAACCGGTGCTCGTTTTTTCAGGTCTACTGCCATCCCGAGGAAAGTATTGACAAGAGATAAGCAATCGGCACCGGCTTCTTCGGCAGAAGCGGCAATGCTTGTAATATTCGATGCATTAGGCGTTAACTTTACCATTAATGGTTTTGAGGTATGATCTTTTATACGCTTTACCAGACGGTAGGTATGTTTATCATCCTGCGCCGGACATTTCCCCCCTTGATGGATATTGGGGCATGAGATATTTAGTTCCAAAATAGACACTTCCGGCATACTATCGAAAATTTCAGCCACCTCAACATATTCATCATCCGACCCGCCACATACATTGACAATAATGGGTGTGGATGTAATAGCGGCAGTACGTTTAATAATTTTCTGCAATTCTATTGCACCGGGACCAGCCAGCCCAATGGAATTTAATAAACCTGAAGCTGTCTCGAAAACACGCGGTGGTGGGTTTCCTTTTCGAGGTTCTTTATAAATTCCTTTTAAAATGAATCCACCAAGGATATCCAGATTGAAAAATTTTCCAAATTCCTCTCCGTAACCGAATGTACCGGAAGCAGGAATTATTGGGTTTTTAAGCTTAATAAAACCGAGATCTGCCGTTAAATCCACGGATGTGTTTACCATGCGATCTCCTCCATCTTAAATACAGGACCATCAGTGCATACTTTTTTATAGTCGCCGTTAACGGTTTTTACCGCGCAACTGTAACAAATTCCAAACCCACACCCCATCCATGCTTCTAATGAGACATAGTTTTCAGTGGGAGAACCGGTAAGTACTTCCGATAAATTTTCAAACATTGAATCAGGACCGCAGGATATCGTAATCTCAATCCCATTCTCTTCAATAAGTTGCCTAATATCGGTTGTGACAAATCCTTTTTTCCCTGAACTCCCATCATCGGTATAGAGATAAACTTGTTTCAACCCTAATTTATCAATGTGATCCAATAAATTGAGATCATCCCCTGATTTGGCTCCGTAAATAAGATATACTTCATTACCCAAGCTAT
>JAKAGC010000405.1 GCA_021817755.1 Acidobacteriota bacterium
GAAATCAATTTTTATAAAGAATTATCTCACTTCCCCAATATATCCTGCGAGCAAATCCTCTCACGCATGAAACTCACAGAGGAAGCATTCTGGAAAAGAGTTATTCTCCTTTTTCTTCTTAATATCCTTGATTTCTCTGATGTAGTGGTTGATAAAGACCGGGATAAAAATATCGAAGAAATCATAAGACTCTATGAGCTCGTTAAAGCAGGAAAGTTGGATTATTACGAATTATTCGGTTTAAAAAATAACGCTTCTTCCAATGAAATCAAAGCGGTTTATTTTGAATATGCAAAAAAATACCACCCCGATAGGATTTCATCCGCACCGGATCCCGAAATAAAAGATAAAGCCAATTTCCTTTTCGCAGAAATCAACCGTGCATACGAAGTGCTCAGTAACCAGGAAAAACGAAATGATTATGATTCCAGAGGTTATAAAGAGAGTTCTAATTCCGATACCATCCACGAAAATATGTTAGAAAGGGCACGTTTGCTTTACCGGAAAGCAAAAGCATTATATGCCCAGAAACAATTCTGGGAAGCCGCTACTTTAATGGATGAAGCCGTCTCTCTCGATCCGCGGAAATCAGCGTACTTTCTCCTCCTGGGGATGTGTCAGATGAATCTCCCAAAACTGAAACGAGTTTCCACCGATAACTTGCAAAAAGCGATCGATCTCGAACCCTGGAATGTAGAGCCTTATGCCGCAATGGGAATTCTTTTTATGTCTGAAAATCAGAACAAACGCGCCGAAGGTTTTTTCAGGAAGGTACTCTCCCTTAATCCCGATCATGCACTGGCTCGTAAAAAACTCGAAGAAATCCTGGGAACATCCACAGGTGATAGAAAGAAATCCGTGTTTAATATTTTCGGTGGGAAACCCAAAAAATAGTCGTTTTTAATTTTGAAATAATCTAATTATTCAAAAACCTATTCCCATTAACATTACCCAACCCTTATTCATTGAGTAAGGGGGACAGGCTTTCCACCTGTCCCCAACTAACAATTTTATTCAATTACTTTATATTTCATTCATTTTTAAGCAACTGAACCAAACTTTCCCCTTGCATTTGCGGCATTTCATCCTTATTCCAGCCATTTAAATCAAGTATCGTAGGAACAATATCCAATGTTGAAACCGATTGATCGATAACTTTACCTCGCTTAATATCCTTACCCCAAAATATGAGAGGAACATGTTGATCCTGGTATGTACCATGAAGTCCCGGTATAGACGGAAAACTAAAATCAAGGGATTTCGGAATTTTCTCAGGTTTTATTTTACCTGCAATATAACCTCCCGTAATAATATCTTCGTAAAGCATAAACGAATAATTCCGGTCCAGGAAAACGAATAAATCCGGCCAGATAACATCACCTTTCCCATATTTCGCAATATCTTCATTATAAAGATTAAATTTGCGGCAATTTTTCCTATTTATTCCTTCTTTCTGGTCCCTTTGATCCAATATTTCCCAGAATGGCATACCATGACTCACATTGTATTCATAAAGGGCTTTTTTCATTTTTTCAACCATTTCTGCTTTATTCGAAGCAGTTCCCACATTGTAGATATATCCATGCGGTCCTTCAACAATTGAATAATCATAATCACCTTTTCCATCTTTGCTAAAGGCTCGCATTTTAAACCCTTTTTCTTCTAAAATTCCCCGGATATCGATAATAAATTTCGAGTATTCGCTGCTCTTTTTTGCTTCTCCTAATATCTCATCAATTCGTTGTTTATCCTGTCTCCAATCTTTTACCAGATTGTTAAGATAGTTTGTAAGTTGCTCATGTTTGCCCCGTGATGCATGTTTTATAAAATATTTCACATCTTCATGATTAACCATTAATAACCCCGTTACATATAGCTTGTACATTAATGCCAGAAATTCTGCTGCTAAAAGAGAATGGGAAGCCAATTCTTTATATATTTGCAATTTCAAATTTTCACCCGAGCCTATTGTGCTCATTCCATGGTCGGCAGCAATAATAATATTCGCATCCGGGTTGAAACGCTTAATAAAATCGATCATCTCTTTCACTTTATTATCGATATCTCTCACCACATCTGCAATAGCATCATAATTACCTGCAACATTGAGGCTTTTAGGATCTACCAAACTTCCATACGCATGGCCTCCCATGTCTACAGTTGAGAAAAGAATATACATAAAATCAGGGTTATCATTTTTCATCACTTCCTGGGCCATTTTAAGAACCCAACTACTACTAGGCGCAACACCGCAATGTAGAAGTGGAATACTGATACACCGTTTATTACTGATTTCCTTAATTGAAAAATGAGTATCTAACAATTCTTTTGCCGGGCCATTGCTTTCGGAACCATCATCATATTCTCCCACATACAAGCGTGGAGGATATACCTGGTCATCTCCTTCGGATGCACCTCCATAGATATATGCTTCCGGTTTTTCCCAATAGGAAGGAATTAATTTGTAATAAACTTCATCTTTACTGCAATCCCCTACCACCAGGACATCACAGCCTCCACTCAGCATTCGGCCTACCCATCCTTTCCCGCTGACAACCGCTGTTTTAAGTCCATGTTCTTTATAATTTTCAAGAAGAGTTTTTGCAAGAACATTGGCCGGTGAATAGTCGATGCCTATCGCGTCGAAATTCGTATCCATACCTCTATAATATCCACCTACATTATAAATCCCCGAAGTTCCCGGAGCCGCTGAAGTTAAAATTGCCGCATGATTACAAGCAGTCACAGCAGGTAAAATATTGGTACAGCTTAGAAATCGAACCCCTTCCCCCGAAAAATTTCTGATATTCGGCATCAAATACCCGTCATTTTCATCTTTGAGATCGATGTAACGACCTGGAAGGCCGTCGATGTTAATGATGTACGTTTTTTTGGTGTTATCCATTAAGTTTTCCTCCTTTTTTGTATAATCTGAATTTAATTATTTTGAATATTCCCTTTCCGGATTCTAATTTAATTTTTAAAGAAATCTGTTGGGCCATGAAATTCAAAGATAAAGATTCTTTTTTTGAAAGAATAGATTCCGATAAACAGTCATAGGCATAAATTGTATAAAAGAATTGCATAGAAACTTACCTGCCCTCATATAATCCGGTTTCGGATGGCCCACAAATACGGTTTTCAACTCACGGAGGTAAAAATAACATAATGGAAAAATTATTTCAAGTTTTTTTTATTCCTTTTTAATTCGATTTAGGTTCGTGGAATCAGTAATTGATTTTTAAGATTTTGATATAAACAAAAAGTACTCTTTAAAAATTGATCTAAAGTAAATTGTATAGGTGTACAAAATACTCGATAGTAAATTGTAGTGGTGTATAATTTACTGTATGGAAATAAAAGAGTATCTCTATCCGGAAATTGATTTCCCGTTTACCTTTGATGATAAGCCGTGGTTTGCCGTTGAAGTGAAATCAGGAGATAGGAATTTATCGAAAAACATGCATTATTTTAAAGAGAAGCTTGGGATTCCCTTTGTTTATCAGTTGGTATACCGGACTGATGAGGATTTTGTAAAGGACAACATCCGTGTGATGCCCTTTAAGAAATTTTTTGCAGCATTGGTTTAGAAGCAAATAGCAATTTTATAATGCCTTTACAGTTTCTTTAAAATCTAACTGTTACTCTTTCACTTCTTCGTAAATAATAATTCTGTCGCCAAGATAATCAAAAGTAACCATTTTCTCATTTGCCGCAAATTTAGACCACGGTTCACGTTTTCCTTTACTGTCTTTTGTCCACTTATGTGCCTTTTTTATACGAAATACTTTATCCCTCTCCGCTTCATAGTAGTACACCAATCCATTTTTTAAAGATATTTCCCATGCAGGGGCAATTTCAGTCCCCATATCCGGCAGATAAGCCACCATTTCGACCTTTTTTATATCACCCATTAAAATGGATTTCTTGGAAGCTTTCGATACCTTCTCGACAACATCCTCATTTAATAATATTTTCCTTGGTTTTAAAGAAATATCCCGTGAGCCCGCAATCGATAATATGCCGGTATCTTCAAGGGTAACGCGGGAAGCTTCCATTCCATCCGGGGAAGTAATAATAATAAGCCAGAAATAATTATTTTTATAACCAGGAAATACAATTCTTTCTCTGATGATTTTTGAGATTTTATATTTTGGATTTTTATCCAGGAGATTGGGCAGTACCTCTTGAAATAACGCCTGTCCTCCGATTAACTTTGGAAAATCATTAGGATTGGAGTCCTTTTTTATAGCATAAAGTAAATCGGCAGTAACTTCTTTTTCTGTTTTTGGATAAGGATATGGAACAAATGAAGGAGATTTGGGATTTGTCAGATCATCCATAGATTTGCGTGGTTGAGTTATTTCCGCGAAATCTATTTTTATCAAAAGAGCAATTATTATTAAAATTAAAATCGGTCTGTATTTATTCATTTTGTATAAATGAAAAACAATTACCTAACCTGAGCGAATCTTACCAGTCGCAATTAGATTTATTGTTATTTTCTTTGTTCCTTCTTAATAATTATAAATTTGTACTCGAGTTTTTGCAATCGGCAAGCATTAATTTTTATTTCAGGTAAATGTAGTTAATAATTAACTTTTAATATATTCGTTTTTATTCAAAATAGAGATTTAATGCAGGCCTTCCCATCATCGTTTTTCTTTTATTGTTAACATTAATTCATTTCCTGAGTGTTTAATATATTAGGTTTTGCTGTTGAAAACAATGTTATATTCTACATCAGTATTTCTTTTTTTCAAGAAGTTTATAAATAACGCTCAATTTAGGTACTATTCAAATACTTATTTTTAGTACTAAATATTTGTTT
>JAKAGC010000406.1 GCA_021817755.1 Acidobacteriota bacterium
AGAATGATAAACGGTTATGGTTTAACCTTGAATTGGCGCGGAATTCGACTCTTTCTATAGAATATATAGTTGTGCATGAGATGGTTCATCTCCTGGAAAAGAAGCATAATGAGAGGTTCATCGCCCTTATGAACCGGTTCATGCCTCAATGGAAGGTCTATAAAGAGGAGTTAAACCGGTTTATACGCCAGTATACCCAATTTTATACATTTGTTCAGTGATTGTTCTGTGACTCTTGATTACTCTTTAATATTTCTCCCCCAAATGAATCTAATTAACACACAGATTGGAAATCTTTTTTATTTTGTGATATATTCATTCATTACTAAGAAAGGTGGATTATCTCATCGCAGGATAATACATACCATCAAGAATTTATACCCTCGATGATAATGGCAATATGCTTTATATGGATTTAAAGGAGATGAAGTAAATTTAAAACTACTTTTTGAGGTATTGAAACCAAATGAAAAAATATGAACGTTTTTTTTACATTGCAATTATAGTGGCATTATTTGGATTGATTTATCTCTTTTATTCCCAGGTAATGGAAATGAAAAAAAACAATGTAGGAAATATAAGGGATTCTATCTCTTCTTCTCGAATTTTCTCCTTTAATATTCTGGATGGAAATATTCCCGGCAATAATCCCTGCCCTTGGATACAATTTACAGCGTATTCTTCCGAATATTACTTATTTATAACTTTTTCCCCCGGATGTCCACAATGTCTCAATATGTTGGATGATTTTAAAATCTATTTTTCATCCAAAGAGTTTGCTACCGATACACAGGTTTATCTTATATCCTCAGAGGGTATTCCACGAATCGAAAATCAGTTAAATCCTTCAGTGTTTTGAATCCAGGTTGCACCACAAGATATGGTTCAATTTGGGAATATGACTCCTTCTATTTTTGCAGTTAACGGCCAGGGCGAAATAATTCATAAACAAATCGGCTATTCTCCCGGAGCTTTCGATGAAGCCTTTTATGCTATCCAGCAGGATAAAAATAAACGGACAAGAAGCATCAAAATCCCTGAGAACAGATAAGAAAAACATCACCTTCCCATATTGTATTATTAAGAAATTGAAGAGGTAATTATTGCCGGCTCACTAAAATGATCCGCTTCATCACTTTACCTTTTTCGATATATTGAAAGAATAGAATTCCATTCCTCATCCATCTCACGAATTGAAACATAGAAAAATAATCCTTCCCGATTATTCCTAACTATCAGTTTCCTTGCAGTACAATCAATTGGTTTGGAATTTTTCCTATCATAGAATATATATTCTTTTTGCAATGCCATGTTTTTTAAATTGAATTCTAATATGACTTCGAAATATTTTCTCCCACCATTTAAGATATACAACCGGTCTCCTTCTATATACGAATCATAAAAAACAGAAGTAGCAGAAAGACTCCCACCGGTTTTCTCTCCATTTTTGAAAAAATAGTCTTTATTGGATTTAACAGTGCTTTCATCTATAGTCAACATATAACCCCCAATACATTTTCCGGTATAATCGAAGATCTTTATATCACCAAAAAATTTTGAGATATAAACAATTTTATCATTCATGCACATTACTCTCCCGGAATTCATAAAACCTTCGAGAAATTCTCTGGATTGTCCTTTAAAAATTGAGAGATCAGCTTTATATATATCTCCGAATTCCCCCAGTTTCTTTCCTTTATAATCAAAAACCGTGATCAATTTTTGTGAAGCATTTATACGGGCATAAATTTTTTTTTTATGAACATCAAAATCCATGATATCTTTAAATTTTTTGAATTTCTCAATAAACCGGCCATTGGTATCAAAAATGGAAAATCCGAACTGATCCATAATGACCATTTCATTGTCCCGTATGCTCATTAAAAATGGTTTATACAGATCCCCCGGTCCCGCTCCCTGTTTGCCTATGGTCAATACCAATTCCCCTTTCCGGTTGATCTTGTAAACCCAATGGTGAGAATTGGGATCAAAGGCATATAGGTATCCGTCTTTATCCACAGCGATCACTGGCGGAAATTTGAAAAAGATATCTTCCTGTTCTTCTGTTGGGATTGTTCTAATAAATTCAAGTTCCACCGGTTTTGGTGTTTCGCTGTAACCCCACATATCTATGATTAACGGTAGTATAATTAGAAATATACCAATTCCTTTAAGCAATGTTACCAGTAAAATCAGCTTCCGAAATAATTTATCAATCACCATTTTAAAATAGAATTCTCAATCACATTTAAGAATAATAAAGCAGTAAATAACTTTTACGACAGATAATTATAATCAAAAGTAAAATGAGATGTCAAAATCGAGTAGATATAAACGACTATTTTTTTGTTTTGGGAAGAAAAAAAGACTTATTGAAAGTAAAGTATTTTTTGTAAGAAGAAAAAAACTGAATAAATAATCACTGTTTCCAAACAATATATCCCTGATGCGAAATCTCCCATTTTTGGATCGATGCATAGAGATGGGTTGTGCGGAAATGCTCTAAACCGTACGATAACCGAACGGTTTTTTCCATAGATTCAACGGTTAACGTTTTTGCAGTCTTATTCCCAAATACATGAACAAAACCGATCATGAGAAGATTGGATAAATCATGCCCCGAACATATCTGCCATGGATCGTGATTTTCTTTTAATATTGTTTTAACTTTTTTGACAAGAGACTCAACAATTTCGGGATCATCTATTTTTGATATAGCCAAAACCTCTTCAACCAACTTTTTGAGATTAATCTTAAGAGTGGTTAGCGTAATAAATTTTTCAAAAAGTAAATCCCTCAATATCAATTTTAAATCATTCATAGAATTAGTGGCAATCCATCGTAAAACCCCAATAGGGAGCGCAGAAGTAAGAATCATATCAACTATTTTTCCAGGAAGTCGTTCTACCCTGTTATCAGATCCATACTCGGATATAATTTTTTCCAGGATTTCCGGGTGATTTAGAATCATGGTTTCAAGATCATGAGAATCGGTCAAGAATAGATTCCCAGATGCGATTTCTTTTCCTTCTATTCGCCAGTAATCGGCATCCACAATTGCCAGTATACCTTCTATTTTTGCAGATTCAAGTAATTTAAGAGCATCGAGTACATTTATTTTTGAATGACCCGGTTTTACCTCACAATTGGGCTTTTCAACGAACCTTTTATATACTCGCGCGTCCGAATCTCCTTCTACAAGTAAAATAGTCCCTTTAAAAACTGACCGCAACATTCGAATTTCGTTTGAAAAACTGTAACCGTTTAAAAACTCTTTCACTTGTCGGATCCTTTGAGTTCAACCGTTAGATCCCACCTATCATTTATAATTTGAGGTGAATGAGTTGCGATTAGAACATCGAATTTTGCATGCTGGGTAATCTTTTGTAAATCCTCTAAAAAATTAATCTGCCAACCGACATGGAGCGATAATTCGGGTTCATCGATCATGATTAAAGTATCCGGTTTCACCTTGAATAACATTTCATAAAGAAGTACCAGCTCATGTTGCTCCCCTGATGAAAGATTGGTGGGAGATAGGACCTCTCCATTATGTGTTTTGAAAACAAATCCCTCTTTTTTACTTATTGACAAGGTTTTATGTGCAAATCGGCTGTTGATTATATTTACCATTAGATCGATTTTTTCAGTTAATTCATCAAAAACACTCAATTTCTCTCGTACATCACTTATATAGACCGACAAAACACCTCGGTTGGAATCATCGATTCGTTGAATATCTTTATCATCGATTCCTTTCTCCTGGTCCAAAAGTCCAGCAGCAATCAAACGTGACCGTTTTGTTTCCAGTTCCTGCAATTCCGTTTGCAATACTTCACTTGTTTGTACTTGTGAAGATTTTACTTTAACCAAACGTGCCGGAAATGAACGATCCAGCGATTGAGATAATGCTCCATATTCTGCCAATTTGAATTGGATTTTCTCTACTAATTCTTTTGAGTATTCGGAAACTACGGGCGTCATGATCTGATTTCTACCCATAATATCATTTCTGTTTCTTTTTGGGGAGACACGGAGCAAACGTTGTGTTTCGATAAAATGGACCGTTGTATTTTTTAATCTCTCTCCAATAGATTTCGTATGCTCAAAAGCTAGTTTATTTTTTAATTTAAATTGAAATGGCAATTTATCTCTAAAACGTTCTAATACCTGTTCTAATGATAACTTTTCCCCGGTTGGGAAAAATATCCAGGTATTGAAATCGATTTGCTCCAATTCTGGTATTACATTATTTATCATAGCTAATGGAAAAGAAAAATCTTCCGGGTTTATTAGATTTATCGGTATTTTAATCTCATTTAGTCCCGGTTCGGAAATTTCAAGATTTAACGATATAGCTTTATCTGAATTTCCTTTTTTTTTCAATTCTAAATCTTCTTTATACAAATTAAAGACAGTCTGATTATCAAAATATAATTTAAAAGACTTGAACGGAATTTCCCTGAATTTATAAAAATCAGAATTTAAAAAAGCATTCACCAATGTTAAAAGAATGGTTTTTCCGGATCCATTGGGACCATGAATTATTGTTATACGATCTTTTTCATTTAAAGGAATTTCATAATCGAATTCCCCGAATAGTTTTTCAACCTCTATTTTTTGTATCTTCATCATAAAACTCCTAGTATTCAATTCTATTATAATTCAGATGGATTTTCAAGTTTTCAGATATCACTGTCATTTAAACTTCAAAAGTGCACTGTTTTTTGATGATTTAAAGTTCAAAAGTGCACTGCCTATTTTTTTTTAAATCCCCCTCTTCTCTCAAAAAGAAAAAATTTTCAAATGTGGGAAATTCTAAT
>JAKAGC010000407.1 GCA_021817755.1 Acidobacteriota bacterium
GGTATAGCTAGAATTTCTACAGTAACTGTTTGTATCTGACCTGCTGCCATCCTAACTTTATCCAGATTGTAATTGACGGCTCCCAGATCAAACCGGATTTCATCCAGTCCATTATCCTTAAACTTTTTTACGATTTCTTCCGTTAATTTAATTCCATTTGTATAGAGCCAAATGTGGATACTATCACCGAAATTTGTTTTAATTTCTGTGAGAAATTCCAGTGTTCGATCAAGGGTTAATAATGGTTCTCCCCCACTCAAGCCCACTCCTGTAAATTTGAATAATTCTATATATTCAAGGTAATCACTAACATTTGGGAATTCCATTGTATGAGTAGTAGGTTGGCTTTTGTCATTTTGGGTTGTTGGGCAGTAAAAGCAAGTTCCATTGCATATCCCATTGACAAAGAGACAGGACCAATCTCCACTGCCACACTTCAAACAACCAGGGGAAAGGCTTTGGCAATCTAATTTCGTATTGCCGTAATCTAGCTTTGCTCCTAATGCAATAAGATCATCTATCAGTTTATCTCTATTTAATCTATATTCCTGGGTTTCTTCATCACTTGCAAATTTCATTTCCTGGAAAAAAGCCTTATATTCCTCTTTATTACGTTCTTTAGTTAGTTCGCTGTTCATTCCTTTCTGCATCCATTAATAATTACTATTGAAGCCAAAATGTGTTGTCATTTATTATTATAATAACTTTTACCCTGGAAGAACCTAATATATAAATTTTATTATTGGAACATAGATATAATTAGCTTACTATTCCATTAATAATTAATTTATAGGAAATTTTTACCGAATTTTTTAAAGTAGCGGATACGCCGCAGTAGGTTTCCTGGGATAATTCGATTGCTTGTTTTAGTTTCTGTATAGGCAAATCGTTTCCTTTAAAGATATAATTAATTACAATCTCTGAAAATTTTTTTGGGTGTTCTTCTGTTAGTGTTGCATCAGTAGTAACTTCAAAGTGTTCAATCTGAGGTGTAACACGCATTTTTCCAAGAATCGAAATAACATCCATTCCTGTGCAGCCAGCAAGTGAAACAAGAGTTAGACCTTTTGGTTTTGGTCCTCTTCCCTGTCCCCCGAATTGCGGGTCTGCATCGATAAAGAAATTATGCCCATCAAGATGCGCTTCGAATGCCATACCGTCTTTCCATTCGATGCTTGCTTTCATAGTCATTATTGTTCTCCTTCGTTCAAATTTGGGTGCATTGGTTAAGAGGCTTTGCCGGATTTCTTTTCCTTTTTAAAAATAAGCCCCGATTCCTTTTAGTATTATAAGGCTTTTTAATTTATTTTTCAATAGGAATTCATAAGACGGTGACATGCTTAAATGTAACCATATTTCCAAATTTTTGCAATTTGAACATTTACAAATAATTAAGATTTTTTACTGAAATGGAATAAAAAAACACATGGTATTGTCTAATACATAAAGTCGAATTATAATTATCTGTTGTGAAGAATAACTCCTTCACCAAGGTAGATACAGAGGAATTGAAACTGGATAATAAAGAATTGGAATTGATTGAAGCGGCAAGGAACGGCGATCAAAATGCCTTTAGAGTTATTGTTGAAACCTATGAACGAAAAGTAGCCGCTACGGTTTTCGGTATGTTGGGAAACCGAAGTGAAACTGAGGATATAGGACAGGAGACTTTTGTGAGATTCTATAAATCGCTGAAACATTTTAAATGTGAATCTACCGCTGGTACCTATATTATTCGTATAGCCATCAATCTTTCTCTTAACGAACTCAAACGTAGAAAAAGGCGCAGTTTCTTCTTTCACTACTCAGAAAAAAACGCTTTTGAACTGGAAAATGTACCCGATAATACAATTACACCTGATTGTATACCAGAAAAAGATGAGCTCAATAACGTCGTCCAGCAAGCCATCGGTCAATTAAATCCTAAATTTCGATCAGTTATAGTTCTTCGTTTAATTGACGGTTATTCCACTCAGGAAACCGCTGAAATTCTCAATCTCCCCATCGGAACAATTCTCTCGCGTCTTGCTCGCGCACAGCTAAAATTAAAAAAAATCCTGGAACCCTATATCGTTTCAGGAAATCTTTACAAAAATGTAAAGAGGTAAACCATGAATTTGTTTAAAAAAAATCTTATGCTTCTTTATCGGTCATTCGATGAGTCTCTCGATGAAAAAAGAAAACACCGGCTCGAAAAAGCTCTGGAAAAATCTTCTGAACTCAGGAAAGAGGAGTCTTATATCAAGTCTCAGCGTAACTTGATTTCCAATTCCCATTCATCCTCTTTTCAACCATCTTTCACGGAAAAAGTCATCGAACAAATTAACGCTATTGAAAGTAAATCAAATGGACTTGATTTGCAATTATTCTATGATTCTCTTGTATCCGTGTTTAGAAAAGTCGCTATTGCAGGTGCTATCGGGTCCATTGCAATACTTCTATTATCTCCGGGTTTCAATGATATTCTCCGTTTGGAAGCAATATTCGGGATGCCCGATTTTACGCTCATGGAAATTCTTTCTATTTTCTAAAGGAGATCACAGATGAATGTTAAACTCAAATCTTCAATAATAATAATAGTCACATTTGTATTTGGCATGATTGCAGGAGCATTGCTAAACCAGACTTATCTCGAATATAAAATGAAAAAAATCCTTTCTATGAGAAAACCGGAAGGTTTTGCTGCTCATTTCGAAAGAATAATAGAACCCACTAATGACCAACGAAAGGCAGTTCATGAGATATTATTAAAATATGGGAAGCGTATTTTTGAAGTTGGCGAACGTTTCAGGAAAGAGTTTTTTCCCATTCCCCCCGAAATGAAACACGATCTTGATAAAATTCTTAATCCTCAACAAAAAAAGCGACTTCAAGAATATTTTATGAAATTTGGCCCTCCTGGATTTTCTAGACCTTTTAGAGAAGGTCACCCTCCTGGCCCAGGTCCTCATCCATGGCCCGGAGAAAATGAAAATAAGCCGGGCCGTCCTGTCGGACCTATTTAGAGATAGTATCTATAGCGCTAAAAAAAAAACTTCTCTTAATCCTCCCAAAAATCTTTAATAAAATTGTATAGTACGGAATCCCTGCACTTTTTTTTTACCTTCGAAATTATTAATTGTAACATATTAATTTTTTCGGGAATAAAATAAATCTCTTTGATGTCTAATTTATAAAAAACAGATGAACAACATCGAAAGAGGTTTATTAAAATGAAGAATTTGAAAAAACAGTTGTTATTTTGTATTGTAATGGTGTTGGTTGTGGTACTTTTCCAAACAACCGGAATTGCACAAGAACTCCAGGCAGCACAAAGAGTTCAAGCAGAAAAAGCTGCTGATGCACGATTTGAAAAACTTAAACAACAGGTTACATTTGATGAAACCCAAAAACCCCTCGTGCGTCAATTACTAGTGCAAGGCAAAATCCAGGAAAGTATGGACCGTATTACTTATAAGAATAATGCGCTTGCACTTATTAATGCAGCATGGAACAGGGAACGTAATATTGACCGGAAAATGGAGGATATACTTACCTCTGAACAAAAGGAAAAGTATATGGAAACCCGGCGCATGGACCCCGTTTCACGCGAACTCTTTACTCTTACAGAAGGGTTGTTGCTAACCGATGCGCAGGTCTTTGATGTTGAAGGAATCCTTATCAACATCCATAATGAATTTAAGCCCCTTAAAGAAGTAACTGAAGGTGAAGGCGCTGGAAATGGTGAAGGAATGCCTCCAGGACCTCCTCCTGATTCAGGTGAATTTGAGCCCAATGGCGGTGGTGCGCCACCGATGGGTATGGGCGGTGGACATGGAATGGGTGGTGGTATGGGTATGGGACCTGGTTCCATGGGCGGGCGCGATAATCCCTTCAAAACTATGGAAGCAAAGAAGGAAAAAGCAATTAAGAAAATTCTAACTAAGGAGCAAAAAGAATTGTACGATCAGATACTCAAAGATAAGAAAGAAAAAATGGACAAAATGCATGATCAAAGAGGCAGACGAGCCCCTCACAGGGAATGGACCTCCTCCGAGTAAGCGTTTTACGACTTTTCCTTTTAAATACCTGCAGCAGGAGTCAATTTTAGGAGGTAAAAATGATAAGTTCAATAACCGGGTCAAGTAGTGTTTATCAAACAATGGATTGGAAGCCGACACCACCTGACCCAGAAAAAATGTTTACACAGGCAGATTCAAACGGAGACGGAACTCTTGACAAAACCGAGTTAAAATCATTCCTGGAACAGATGCCAGAAGGACCCGATGGCTCGAGTAATAAAATTGATGCCGAAGAAGCCTTTACCATATCGGACACCGACGAGGATGGTGCTCTGACTTTGGAAGAGTTTAAAGAAGGCGGCGAAAAGGTCAGGGAAAAAATGGGTATGGATAAACCTCCAATGATGCAAGGAATGCAAGGTTTGAGCCAGAATACCAGTACACAGTCGCTACTGGAAATGCTCAACTCTTTGGATTCCACCTCTACTGAAGAGAGCAGCAGTACAGATACCTCCTCATGGAGTACCAAAACTCGTTCCCAGTTCCTACAATCGCTTATGCAACAATACTCTTATGGCTCCGGAGTCCTGGATACAGGGACCTACTCACTCAATGTGACAGGTTAAAAAAATTCAGTTCCTCCCGGAACTCTAAAAATTACGATTCCTGCTGCAGTTGTTTAAAGGGAAAAGCCGCCCTGATTTTATTGACCATATCCATACCGTCTTTGCTATAGTACACGCCGTTTTCATTTGCGATTTCTCTAGTGACCACCGCGCCTCCAATAAATATAACAGCCTCCCGTAAAGAAGGTTCGGTCT
>JAKAGC010000408.1 GCA_021817755.1 Acidobacteriota bacterium
AATAGGAACAGGCTTTATTATAGTTTCCCTGGGTATATTCCAGGTATGCAGCATTAATAGCAGTGAGGGATTGGTTCTCTTTTTGGTCTGAGGGAGAAAGTGGGGCAGGAAAAGGAAAAATTGGAATTTGGCTAAGAATGAGCAGGATAACGGGTGTTATAACCGGGAGACTAAATATTTTTTTTAGCATTGGTTAACTCCTAGGTTTGAATTACTTGAATAATCATTATATTGAAAAATGGATTGAATTACAATATCAAAACGTTTTGTGATTGTCCAATTTTATAGGCCCATTGTAATGTTCTACCATGTTGACAAATTAGGACAATTCTATTAAGATAAACGTATGATGAATAAGAAAGATATAAAGCACATACCGTACGGTATTTCCGATTTTGATCTTTTTCGGAAAGGTAATTATTACTTCATCGATAAAACACCTTTTATTAGAAATATTGAAGAAAAAGGGAATTTTTTATTTCTTATTCGTCCTCGCCGATTTGGAAAATCTCTGTTTTTAGGAGTTATTGAAGCGTATTACGATATATATCAAAAAGATCGTTTCGATTATTTATTCGATGGAACCTATATTCATAAGAATCCAACCACTGAAAAAAACAATTTCATGGTATTGAAATTAAATTTTTCCGAAGTAGATGCAGATGTTTCGATGGTTAAAGAATCATTCCTCCTGTATATAAAAGAATCTGTCTATGGTTTTGTATTAAAGTACGAAAAATATCTGGATATAGATCCAAAAGAAGCCAAAATTGAAATTAATCAAAGAAACAGTGCTTCCGATGTCTTACGAAAACTAATAAGTTATTGCACAGGAAAGAGAAATAAACTATATATTATAATCGATGAATATGACAATTTTGCCAATACTATTATATCCGAAGTAGGGGATCAGGAATTTCAAAAAATTACTCATGGGCAAGGGTTTCTCCGTTCTTTTTTTAATGTAATTAAAGCCGGAACAACTGGAAGTGATTCTCCTATTTCCCGGTTATTTATGACAGGGGTTTCTCCTATTACATTGGATGATGTAACCTCCGGGTTTAATATCGCCTCCAATATTTCCCTTCATAATGATTTGAATGAAATCGTGGGGTTCACCCGGGATGAAATTGAAGAAATGGTTGATTATTACAGGCAAACAGGGAAAATATCACATTCCACTCCTATTTTACTTGATATTATGAGCCGGTGGTACAATCACTACAGATTTTCTCTTTATGCAACGAAGGAAGTTTTTAACTCTGTTCATGTTTTGTATTTTTTACAAGAGTATATGTTGAATTCCCGTATTCCTACTGAAATGATCGACCGGAATGTGATGATCGATTATAATAAATTACGTCATTTGATAATCATAGATAAAAAAGGAAGTTCTCATACCAATGGTAATTTTTCCCGTTTACGCCAAATTATTGAAAATGGTTTTATTCATTCCCATATTATAAAAGGGTTTCCTATAACAAAACTCATTGCTCCGGAGAATTTTACATCTCTTCTCTATTATTTTGGATTACTAACCATTGATGGAATAGATGAAACCAATGAGGCTATTTTAAAAATCCCAAACGAATCGATCAAACGGCTTTTTTATGATTATATTAAAGAAACTTATGAAGAAACTGGTATATTTTCGCTCAATTTTAGCAGTTATGATCCTTTTATAAAAGAAATGGCGTTTAACGGCCAGTGGAGACCATTGATTGAATTTCTAGCAAATCGGATTGATGATTCGTTGGGATTAAGAGATTTGATTACTGGAGAAAAATCGATTCAAGCCATGTTGAATGTATATCTGGGATTATCCGATTTATTTTTTGTTTCATCCGAAAAGGAATTAAACAAAGGATTTGCAGACCTCGTTCTTGAACCTTTTCTCTCCCAATACCCTTCCATTAAATATTCCTATATCATTGAGATCAAATATATTAAACCCTCGGATTATGCTAATGTAAAAGCTGGGGAAAAATTAGTTCAACATATGATTGAAGAGGCCAAAACACAATTAAAACAGTATGGGGAAGATCAACTCTTTCTTAACTCAATCGGTTCCACTACATTAATAAAACTTATACTCATATTCTCTGGAACAAAGTTAATTCATTATAGCGAATGCAACTGAATTTGAAACCTTTAAGATTTTAAAATTGAAACCCAAACTATTTTTTATTTTCCACATTAAATATGAAGAATGAATATTCAATATACTTATAAAATAATTTTGGAAGAAGATTAATTGTTCAGAAATTATTCCGCTTTATAAATATTTTTATACCCTAAAATAGATTTAAAAATCTATTAATCTTTCAATTCCAAATTTTAGAATCAATTTTTTAAAAATGCTTTTATAATAATTAAATTGGAGTCAAATCCATTGGAAAACTTCTTAAAAACTGCAATGGGATTAATCTCACAAGTGATCTGAATTATTAAAAAGTAGAGATAATTCTCTATTTGAAAAAGAAAATAATAAATTTTTTTATTTAACTATTACATAGAATTTTTTAAAAAAATCGAATAGTCGGTGAAGATAGTTGACTTTTTATTATTGATATGTTACTTTTTCTGCATGGGAAAGGTAATAGGAATTGACTTAGGTACAACCAATTCGGTGGCAGCCTTTGTGGAAGGTGGTCACCCGTCGGTGGTTTTGACGCAGGAAGGCGAGCGTTTGTTGCCTTCAATGGTGGCCTTCACGCAGGGAGGAGACCGTTTGATAGGAAGCCCGGCAAAAACGCAGCTTATCACCAATACAAATACAATATATTCTGTTAAACGTCTTGTGGGAAAGCGGTATTCAGAAGTGAAACCGTATATGCATCAATTCCACTACAATTTAATCGAAGGGAATGACGATACGATAAAAATTAAGATAAACGATATCCTTTTTTCACCGGAAGAGATATCGGCTATGATCCTCGAAAAACTTCGCGATGCTGCGGAAGGTTACCTTGGTGAGTCTGTAGATGGGGTTATTATTACTGTTCCTGCCTATTTTAACGACAGCCAGAGACAGGCTACAAAAGATGCAGGTGAAATTGCAGGATTAAATGTTCTGAGGATTATTAATGAACCGACAGCAGCTTCATTAGCTTATTCGATCGACCTTACACGTAAATCTAACGTAGTCGTTTACGATTTTGGAGGAGGTACGATCGATATTTCTATTCTGGCAATCGAAAATGAAGTTATTAAGGTACTCTCTACTGCGGGTGATATCAACCTTGGAGGAAATGATCTTGATATTCTTCTCACAGGGATGATGATCAAGGAAATTCGCAGCCAATACGGATTGGACTTATCCGAAGATAAACTGGCCCTGCAACGTATCCGGGACGCTGCGGAAAGCGCAAAAAAAGAACTTTCGGGAGTGGAAACAAGCGAAATAAATCTGCCGTTTATCGCAGATACGGATGACGGTCCCATCCATTATTCAAGGCATTTCACACGGAATGAATTTGAAGAACAAATAAAAGATAAAGTAAATAAAACGCTTGATATCTGTACCAAAGCGTTAAAATTTGCTGGCCTTAATATTGCTGAAGTGGATGAAGTCTTACTGGTGGGAGGTTCTACTCGTATTCCTCTGGTTCAACGAAAAGTAAGGGACTTTTTTAAAAAAGAACCGAATAAAAAAGTAAATCCTGATGAAATAGTAGCGCTCGGGGCAGCATTACAAGGTTCAATTGTTAAAGGCGAATCGAAAGATATTCTTTTATTGGATGTAACTCCTTTATCGATGGGAGTTAAGACGCACGGCGGAGCATTTACTCGCGTAATAGAAGCCAATACGACCATCCCCACCAACCGCAGTCTTGTTTTTTCCACAGTAGAAGATAACCAGGAAGAAGTGGAGATTCGGATTTACCAGGGAGAGCGGGAAATCGCAGAAGAGAATAAGCTTCTGGGAAAATTTACATTAACTGGAATTAAACCAGGGCCTAAAGGTGTTCCTAGAATTGAAGTGACTTTTAGTATTAATATCAACGGAATTTTGAAAGTTACGGCAATGGACCTCTCCACCAAAAGTAAAAAAGAAGTTTTGGTCTCCAATTCAGGATTACTGAGCGAGCAGGAATTAACTCATATTAAGAAAAACGCAGAAAAATACAAACAAAATGATCTGAAAAAGAAAACCGTAATCGATTTAAAGAATCGAATTTTCAATTATATTTATACTATAAATGGTCTGCTTGAAACCCCGGGTATCGATGCCCAACTGATAGAGGATTCCCAAAATCTTATCAAACGGGCAAAATTCGAAACAGAAAAAGAAAATGAAAAGGAAATGGAAAAATTAATGACAGAATTGGAAGGAATCGAACGTAGACTTCTTGTTCTGGTAAATGACGAATCTGCTGTTATTATTCCTTCATCAGCACCGGTAAAAGATTTCCAACCTTATGAAGAAATGGCTACGATTAAACAGGAAGTCCCGTTAGAAATTAGTAGTACCGGGGGGAAAATTGAGAAACCCACGACTGAAAAAATAAATGTTGTTCCAAAACCTGCTGTTTCGGGTGAGACTTTAAAAATAAAAAAAGAAATTTTGAATTATGTGTATTCCATTGAACAATATATAACCAATATCCAGCTTGAACCTGCTTTAATGAGAAAAGCACGGGACCTGGTATTTAAAGCCCACAATGAAGTAGATGCCAATAATTCCAAAGCTTTAGTCAAGCTTCATAAAGACCTTGATGAATTAACGATTCAACTGGATGATCTTGTCGGGCGCACTCTGGGGATTACTGATAAAGCTCCCTCTGAGGCAGAACCGGATTTTATCATCGAACCGGAAC
>JAKAGC010000409.1 GCA_021817755.1 Acidobacteriota bacterium
TTTACCCATACGGAAAGGATATGTAAAAGAAATAAAATCCAATGTTGTAGAACTTCCATCTCTATCCTGGGGCCCCGTGAATATTGACGTATCTATATTGGCAGGTTTAAGATTTCGGTAATTCTGAATACGCATAACAACAGAGAGTTCCGGTTTTTCCAGTTGACCCAATCCTCCCGGGTTCCAGGAAGCAGCAGTCGCATCATCCGCAATGGCAATGAATGCACCACCCATACCAAACGCACGGGCACCTGACCCCACAACACCACTGAAACTGGTATCAGAAAATGAAATAATCCGCCCCGTTTCACCCGTATTCTGCCCCCAAATACACAGAGATGTAAGAAGTAACAAGAAAACCATAAAGACTGATTGTTTCTTTCTCATTTAAAAACTCCTCATGACCTACCGTTGCGGAACCGGAATCGAAAAATGCCCGATTGCCTTTTTAATGAATTCTTTATTCGGCTTATCGGGAAAGAAAATTGTTTCATGCGATTTGATACGAATATCAAATGTAAACTTACTTTTCTCTCCCCAGGGTTTTGAATAAATCATTCGATATTCTCCAGGTTGTAAACTCATACGAAGAGGTGTAATATTCGTCTCATCGGATATTTTGATTGATTTTCCGGTTGATTTATCGATGATTGATTCTACCACTGCATAAGGCTGAGTATCGAATACCAGGAATCCCGGTTCAATTGTAATAAGAGAGGGTGGAACAGGCTTAATAAAAAAAATATACATAATTACAATTACCAACATAACCGGCAAAGGCATAAGCCAGGGCAAAATTCGTTTAAACACAGGCTGTTTACGAGGAGAAAAAAATGGAATATCCGCTCTACCCAGTTGTCCTGTTCCTGCTTCATCCAGGCAGTCAGAAATCATTTCATCATCTGTAGAAATAGGATCAACGCATGAAAAACCTTCTCTCTCCATCCTATCGATAAGCCCCACAATATCCGTAGCCATATCCTTCATCGTAAGGTAACGATTATCCGGTTTTTTCGATATTGCTTTTTTTATAATGAATTCCAACTCCCCAAATGAATTATTAAAATCAGCATTTAATCTTTTCGGTTGGGTATTAAGAATTCGGTAAATAATACTCGAGATACTATCCCCACCAAAAGGCCTGCAATAAGTTATTAATTCATAAAGTAACAATCCAACAGAAAATTGATCCGCTCTACCATCCGCTTTCTCTCCCCTAATCCTTTCCGGGGCTATATAATGGGGAGTTCCGAGAATAGCATTCGATTGAGTTAGAGTGGATGTTTGCATTGCAGCCAATCCGAAATCGACAATCTTTACAGTCCCATCTTTTAAAATGCGAATATTCGCTGGTTTAATATCTCTATGCATAATTCCATGTTGATGCGCATAATCAAGTCCCATACATATTTGCCGGATGATTTCCAATCGTAACTTAATATCTGTAGGCATACCACCAGCGATTATTGTTTCCAGGTCCTGACCTTCCAGGTATTCCATGACAATAAAAAGTTCATCCCTTTCAACGCCAAAATCATATATAGTTACTATATTCTGATGATGTAAACCCGCAGTCGATCGCGCTTCACGAATAAACCGTTTTCTCAGTTCATCCTCATTTGAGGTTGAAGCGATCGTCTTAATGGCAACAGGACGCTCCAAAACGGTATCGAATCCCAGGTAAACAATACCCATCGCCCCTTTTCCCAGTTCGCTTTTTACCTCATACTTACCAAAAGTTTTCACCATCGCATTTATCCTATAGTCAAATAATTGCTCTTTTCATTATCATATAATAATATACGTAAAAATTCAATGGGTGAGATTTACATTGAAGCACGCATTGTTTATTAGATGAAACAATTCACTGGTTATATCAGCCAGAATTCATGGCCTCTGGAAAGCTCGCTTTCGATTATTCGTTCCAATTCTTCAAAATCAGGGACTTCTCCCGAAGTAGCGCAAATTCCATTAACAAATATAGAAGGTACTTTTTTTAATTTCCCTTCTGCCTGGTATCCTTGCGTTGGAGTAATTGATAATTGCATTCCTGCATAGTAGATATCCAATTTTAATCGATCCGGATTTTTTTGAATCATCTCTTTCATCCATCCCAAAATGCTCTTGCATTTGGACGTCGGAGGTGAAGCCACAAGAATCTCAATTCTCATTGGGCGAAAATTAGTTGAATCGGAATTTATATCATTTGACATCATCCATTTCTCCCTATTCAATTTTTAATAATAATGAGGCCAGTGATTCTTTTAAATCAATAGGCAAAGGACTATTTTTAATAATAAAGGGAAGGCGCTTTACTTCTTGTCCTATTAAAGAATGAATTACTTTCCTTAAATCGTCCTGGTTTGCAATAACAAAATCGCCTTTTATCTCAATATCAGTTACTTTTCCATTATCTGTTGAGAGACATAGGGTAATAATCCCCGATGGAGACTTCGTCGAAACCACTGTATTAAAAGATGCTTTTTCTCTGAAAGTCCATTCCGGTTTTGAATATTTTTCTTCAAAAAGTTGATTGGCTAAAAGAATCTCATTTTCAAACAGATCATCTTTATATAATTCCATCTCCAGGATTCGTGAAAGATGAAAAACTAATTTCTCAATCACCTGGGGAACTTCGACTCTCTCTCCGATTGCCTCCGAAAGATTAATCACACGGTCTTTTACATTTTTAAATCCCTTATCGATGAATTTCAATTTTGAAGGAATAAGGCATCGCTCCATTTCATCCAGGTTTGTATTTACAAGAAACGTCCCACTATGTACAAAAGCAGAATAAAATTCGATTTGAGCAGAACCATAAACCTTTCTTCCATTTATAGTAATATCATTTACCGGGGAGTGCCCAGCAATAACACCAAAATCTTTACACGTCTCAATAACTGCATTACCTGCCAGTTTATATAATTCACCCGGTTCTTGTATTTGAAGTCTCTCGAAAACATTCTTCTTCGGAAAAAAGAGCGAATAACAAAAACTCCCTTCATCCTGATAAACAGCTCCCCCCGGATTCGGCCTTCGAACAATTTTTATATTTTTCTGCTCACAATAAAGGATATCCACATCTTCTTCCGGGTACTGGTAGACCCCTATCCATACTGAAGGTTTTGTCTGGCGAATTCTTAAAATCGGCGGAGAAGTATTTTCATCCATACCTCTTAATAATGCTTCTTCCACAGCAAAATGAAGAAACGGCTCATCTATTTTATCATGTAAAAGTCGCCATTTGTTCATAAAGTATTATCCCCTATAAAAAGGACAATTTTCTTTTTTACAATCTTGAATTGTTTTAGAGAATTGACACCGTTCTTCCTTTATAGTTAAATGAAAATTCAATTCATTTTCCAGCAAAGAGATACAGGATTTAATAGAGGCGTAAACGCTCTGTTTGCAGCATCGATGCCCACCCATCCCTGCAATTTCCAGTAATGCATTTGCTGTCGCTTTCAACGTCAACACTCTTTCTCTATCCGAATTATAATTTGCTTTAAGAATCATTGAAACCGCAGCACCTGCACCCACACAAGCCCCACAATCTCCCCTACTCCCACATACCCCCAATGGGATATCCAGGGTTCGTTTTAGTGCAAGTAAAATATTTTCTCTGCTAAATTCAATTTGATTGGAGTTAAGAAGAGATACTAAAATCGAAGGTGCCACCAACAAATGGTGTGGAATTCCATGCGGAGGAAACATTGGATGTTTCATTACTAAAGTAGCAATTTCCCATGGGTCGGACATCTTTGTATTCATAATTACTGTATTTATCACATCAATAGGAAGAGAGGTTCGGCATGCTTCACATATATAGTGATGATTCGGACATATCCAATCCCCTTTTTCACGTTTTCCACAGTAACTACAAATATTATCTTGCAATTCTTCTATTAAAGTATGTTCACATATAAAACACTTAAAAATTGGTGTTTCATTCATTTTCAAATTCCGGTAGTATTAAAAATAAATTTAAACATGCAGTACATAAATTAGACTCTTTTAATATTATAACATCAAATAAATTCATTTTAAAGTTGAAGTAGTTTTGATGCATACCAAACCGGGTTAACGCTTAAGTTGAAAATTATATTAAATAAAAACAGTAGTTTGCAGAAAGCTATTAGTAATTTTAAGAGATTTAAGTTATTGATTAAGGAGTGAATGGCGGAGGGGGTGGGATTCGAACCCACGGACCCACAAGAGGTCAACGATTTTCGAGACCGCCCCGTTCGGCCGCTCCGGCACCCCTCCGCTCTTTGAAGAAGTCCTGCATTAATTTCAGGGAGTCCTCTAATATTATACCAGATTTTATCGAAATTTGGTGATTAAAAATATTTTTTACAAAATTATATTTATCCGTTGAGAAAATCCCACTCTTGTAATCGAAAGCTCCAAAATATAGATTGCGAATGCGAGCATGAATCATTGCACTAAAACACATCAAACAGGGCTCCAGGGTAACATATAGATCTGCATCTAAAATTCGATAATTACCCACGGTTTTACCTGCTTCACGTAAAGCCACAATCTCAGCATGGGCCGTAGGATCTGAAAAGCGAATAACAGAATTAAATCCTTTCCCGATAATCGTATTATCTTTTACTATTATTGCTCCGACAGGTACTTCATTACTGGAATATGCCTGTTTTGCCAATTCCAATGCCTGCTTCATGTAATATATTTCATCTTGCTCAATTGTCATTGTTAAAAAGTAAAATTCCCTACTAATTTTTATCATTAACAAAAGAGTATTACTGTATTATGTTTTCTTCATTTTGTCAATTTAGTAGAAGAAAATTGAAA
>JAKAGC010000410.1 GCA_021817755.1 Acidobacteriota bacterium
CCTGGTGCTTGATACTGGAAGCATTTTTGGAATAGATGATCTTAAACTTCAACCGTTTGATTACATCACCGAAGTTTTTTTCAAAGAGATAACGGTAAATGATAACCTGGAGATAAGATGCTCTGATTCGGGCTTTCGACCATTTGGCGGTTGTGGTCTTAAAGTCGGTAATACTAAAATCCGTTTCCACCAGGTCGAGTACTCCTTTTAATTTCACATCCATATCCGGCAAATCTGCCCAGAGTTCCTTTTCCACCATTAAGGGATCAATCACAGGTGCTACCTGCCTGAGGAAATAATTCACAAATGCAACACCTCTTTTACGCGTATCATCTTTGGGAATTTCCCACCGGATTTCCTGCTTTTCTGATTTGAAATCAAATTCTTTACGGAATAATTCCGTTAAATTTTCAATGGGAAGAATAGTACCTTTGATTTTTTCAGAGAAGTATTTTTCGATAACAGAGTGGAATACTACCCCAAGAAATACCTTTTCATTAATTGGCAGAGCCAGATTTTCAATATAGGTATAATAATACTTCCTGGGGCAGGACTGATACAGCCTGATCTGGCTGTATGATATATACTCCCTTGGGAGTTCCATCAAAATATAAAGGGGTTATACGGCCAGACCTGCTTTCCTGGCGTGAAGAGTCAACCGTGATTTATATCTGGAACCGGTTTTGATATGAATGGTTCCTTTTCGAGTGGATTTATCGATAATGGAAATGACGCCGGGAAACAGTTCCTTGGCTTTGTCCATGTTCTTTTCGTTGACATATTTTAAGAATAATTTGATTCTTGTCTTCATCTTCGAGCGATTCATCCGGTTAATGAGTCTCTTTTTTTCATCGCGAATGTACTTCTTAATAGCTGACTTGTGATTTGCCATTCGTTATTTCCTCCAAATGTAAAGCTTATCATACAAAAAAATACGGTTTTTGTCAATCCCATACCCCTGTTTTTATTCCTTCGATATCCAGCGTTATGAATTTCAAACCCTTTTCATGGCACATTTTAATAACTATATCTCTGGAATTTAAAATTCTTGGAAACATTTCTTGGGGAGTTTCGATACGGATCCCATCCTGAATGTAGCGAACTTTAACAGGGAAAATACCGACTCCTAAAAGGTAAGATTCGATTCGGTCGAAGAGCTCGATTAACTGGATATTGGCATCAAGAGGAAAATCATAGGGGAAACGGGTGGCAAGACAGGCGGAACTGGTGACATAGAATGGGTCAAGAGACATGGTATCTGACAGATACTTTACTATCTCAGCGGAGGTAATCCCGGCTTCGAGTAATGGAGAAATGATTCCGAGTTCTTCCAGTGCTTTCATTCCAGGGCGGAACTGATCGAGATCGGAGTAAGTGGTGCCGTCTACTATGGCATCGATCCCCTTTGCAAGTGCTGTTTTTTTCAAAAGAGAGAAAATCTTTTTTTTGCAATGATAGCATCTGTATTTCTGATTGGACATCACCTCATGATCGTGTGTCAAGTCCACGTTTAATTCTTCTACTTCCACATTTAACTTCGAGATAAAAAAATCCAAACGTACACGATCATTGCTGGATGTGAAACAACTGGCGACATTCACAGCTTTAACATTCTCCTTTCCCAGTGTTTCTTGAGCCAACAACAAAAGAAAAGCGGAATCCTTACCACCGGAAAAAGCGACCATAACCTTTTTTAACTGGTTTAGTCGTGTTTTTACTCGTTCTATTTTTTCTGAGAAACTCAAATTCATTGTTTTTCCTATTTCTATACAAATGAAATGCTTTATCCCTTCACAACAATTAACGGAATCATTTTTGCCACTTTACTCGAAATGCCTGCTCCTTCCGTTACTTCGATAATCTCATCGATCTCTTTATAGGCTTCCGGTACTTCTTCGCGTAAACCTTTCTGGGAATGGGAAAAAACCAGAATGTTTTGTTTTTTCATTTGTTCTCTCACATCCATACCCGAAGCCATTTTAATAGCTTTTGTACGGCTGAAATGACGACCTGCTCCGTGAGCGGAAGAACCCAGGGAGACTTCCATGGCTTTTTCCGTTCCTTTCAGTACATATGATGAAGTCCCCATGCTTCCCGGGATTAAAACGGGTTGTCCGATATGGCGGTATTCTGCCGGGATATCGGGGTGGCCTTTAGGGAATGCACGCGTTGCACCTTTACGATGAACCAGTAATTTTTGCTTTTTGCCATTAATCATGTGGGTTTCGAATTTTGCAATATTATGTGCCTGATCGTACACCAACCGGATTCCCATTTTCTGAGCGGAGCTTTTGAATAGCATTTCGAAAATACCGATTATATCTCTCATCAGCAAGTGACGATTCGCCCATGCGAAATTGGAAGCGGCATTTAATGCCTGCAAGTAATGTTGACCTTCTGGGGAATGAATTTCTGCATATATTAATTGGGGATCATTTACTTTAATTTTCGACAGATTTTTTTTGCGAATTCGTTCAATGAAATCCGTAGCTATCTGGTGACCGAAGCCTCTGGACCCTGTATGAATCAGGATTGAAACATGCCCTTTTTTTAAACCGAAAACCGTAGCAGCTTCTTCGTCGTAAATTTCATCCACGACCTGGATTTCCAGGAAATGATTTCCGCTTCCGAGAGAACCGACCTGGCTGTGCCCGCGGTCGATGGCGCGGTCGCTGATAATTTCCGGCATATTAAATTCCAATTCTCCTTCCGATTCAATGAAGCGCAGATCGTTTTCACCACATCCTTGCCCATATCTTTCAACAATTTCCCTTGCTCCGTTACGTATCAAATTTAGGAACTCTTTCCGGTTTAACTTAAGGCTTCCTTTGTCGCCTGTTCCGGTCGGGATATCACTAAGAATCCGGTATCCCAGTGTTTCCTTCAGATCGTATTTTTCCAGTTCCGAAACGGGTATCGAAGTTGAAAGCAACCGGACTCCGCAGTTGATATCATATCCAACTCCCCCGGGAGAGACGATACCGCTGTCTGCCGGAAATGCAGCCACTCCACCGATACTGAATCCATAGCCATAATGGATATCGGGCATCGCAAAAGAGCGGGCAACAATACCGGGAAGCGCTGAAACATTTACAGCCTGATCGACAGATTTATCTTCTATAGCAGTCTTTAAAATTCCTTCGGTGCCGAAAATTTCGACATCCGTATTCATTTTTTCTTTTGTCTTTATTTTTTCTTTTTCCAGCACCCACCGGTAGGGAGAGAGCTGGATAAAATCGTTGATATTCATAATAACCTCACATTAGTTTAAGAAAGAAAGCGAATCCCAAACCTATACGTCGAAAATAATCCCTGTTGAGAGTGTATTATTTTCCTTTAAAACATGCAGGTTGTGGTATGTTACCGATTTAATCTCGATACCGGGTTCCCGGTCAAGTTCCGAGACATGGAGCAATCCATCCAGTAAATGATCGTCTGCTTTATTAATAGTAATCCCCGAAATATATTTTCGTTCATATTGAATCAGGTAGAATACTTCTGAAAGAAGATTAACCAGAATGTTTTCAAGGCTATCTCCCTCATAATGGAAAGCAGTTTTCGTAACGGTTTCTTGTGTATCGAGAAGTTGGTCGAAATAGAGGAGGTTTAATCCTTTAATGGCACTGTTATATAATTCGGAATAATTGTTTCCACTAATATAAACTCCCACATCCGCAGTAGTGGAAAAAGTTTCATAATGTTCCATAGCATTTAAACTAGTTTTTTCTCTTTTCGGCAGATATCGAGGATATATTGACCGTATTGACTGTTTTTTAATCTCATACCTTGTTGCTCAAGAGTATCGAGAGAAATAAAACCTTTTGTATAGGCAATTTCTTCCAGGCAGGCAATTTTCAAACCTTGTCTCCGTTCAATCACTTCAACGAAAGTACCTGCTTCCATAAGGGATTCGTAAGTGCCTGTATCCAGCCATGCGAAACCTCGGCCCAGTAATTCAAGTTTTAATTGGTTCCGATGGAGAAAGGTTCTATTAACATCCGTAATTTCAAGTTCCCCCCGGTGAGAGGGTTTAATTGTTTTCGCTACGTTAATCACATCATTTGGGTAAAAGTATAATCCTGTTACAGCGTAGTTGGAAGCCGGGTTTTTCGGTTTCTCTTCAATGGAGATCACGTTCATTTTTTCATCAAATCCTGCCACTCCGTATCGTTCCGGGTTTTGGACATAGTAACCGAAGATCGTCGCATTATTTATATTATTCACAGCATGTTCCAGTTTTTCAACCAGACCCTGACCATAGAAGATATTATCTCCGAGAATCAAGCAAACCGGTTCGTTTCCAATGAACTTTTCACCGATTATAAAGGCCTCTGCCAGGCCGTTCGGGTGCATCTGAATTTCGTACTGAATATGGATTCCGAAAGAAGAACCGTCACCGAGGAGTTTTTTAAAGCTCGGGTTATCTTCAGGGGTTGTGATGATTAAGATATCCCGGATCCCTGCCAGCATGAGTATAGAGAGAGGATAGTAGATCATCGGTTTATCGTAAACCGGAAGAAGTTGTTTTGAAACAGGAATAGTAATAGGATAGAGCCGTGTGCCGCTTCCGCCTGCAAGGATGATACCTTTCATTTTAGAGTCTCCTTTTTTAGTGATTAACAGGTAAATAAATACCCGTGATTCATTATAAGAGAAAACCCCTTTTTTTTCAATTGCCAACGCATTAAAATTATTTCGTGGTATAGGATATAGGCAATTATGGTTGAAAATTAAGCTTTTATCAGCAAATTATACCATTCAACATAATGAATTGGGGCAACTTATGTTTTATCATTTTAGAGAAGG